>WFOS01000090.1 GCA_015487975.1 Ardenticatena sp. | reverse complement strand
TCCCCGCCCCGATGTTTGCCAGTTCCCCCTATGCGCGATAGCATACTCGTGCGAGCAACCCAGCACCGCCAGGGAGGAACCATGCAGTTGCAAGCCATTGCCTTCGATGCCGACGATACACTCTGGCACAACGAAACCATCTTCTCGATGACGCAACGAAAATTCTTCGACATGCTGGCCACCTACTGCGACCGTGAAGAAGTCGAACGGCGGCTCTACGAAACCGAAGTGCGCAACCTGAACGTTTTTGGCTATGGGGTCAAAGGGTTCACGCTGGCGATGTTCGAAACCGCCATCGAGGTAACCGAGGGACGCATCCCTGCCCATGACATCCAGCGGCTGATCGACTTTGCCCGCGACATGCTCGAGGCACCGGTTGAATTGCTTCCGGGGGTGGAACGTGTGGTCGCCACGCTTGCCAACCGCTTTCCCCTGCTCATCATCACCAAGGGCGATCTCTTCGACCAGGAAACCAAGATCGCGCGCTCGGGGCTGGCATCCTACTTCCGCCACATCGAAGTTGTCAGTGAAAAAACACCCGACGCATACCGCACGATCTTGCAGCAACACGGCATTGCCCCCCAACATTTCCTGATGGTTGGCAATTCGCTACGCTCCGACATTCTTCCCGTACTCGACATCGGCGGTTACGCCGTCCACATTCCCTATCACATCACCTGGCAACATGAACAAGCCGCTCCCCCCACGCATCCACGCTTCGCGGAATTGGAAGACATCCGCGAGTTGCCACGTTGGCTCAACCAGCAAGGGGCTCGCTTCATCGCACAACCAACTCAACACAAGGAGCGTTCCAATGCCTGAACAAAGCGCCATCCAAGACTTCTACCCCGATCCGTTCGCCGTCTGCTATGGGTGTGGCCGGCGCAACCCACACGGCCTGCACTTCAAAACCTATCGCGAAGGCGACGAAACGATCACACGCTACACGCCCCAACCCTACCACACCGCTATCGAAGGCTATGTGTACGGGGGGCTGATTGCTTCGTTGATCGATTGCCACGGCACTGGCAGCGCCGCCATCTTTGCCGCCGACGCTCGCGGGCTGGACCTGACACGCGAACCACCACCCCGTTTCGTCACCGCTTCGCTGCATGTGGACTACCTCAAACCGACGCCACTGGGTGTGCCATTGGAAGTGCGCGGCCGCGCGAAGGAAATTCGCGAACGCAAAGTCGTCGTTGTCGCCGAACTGTACGCCGACGGCGTCCTCACCGCACGGGGGGAAATCGTCGCTGTCGAAGTACCAGAGACATTTGGAGCATGACCATGGGCGCTCTGGATGGCATCCGCGTGCTGGACTTCACCCGTGTGCTGGCAGGCCCCTTCTGCACCATGCTGCTCGGCGACTATGGCGCCGAAATCGTCAAAATCGAAGCGCCGCAGCGCGGTGATGACACCCGCCAATGGGGGCCACCCTGGGCCGGCGGAGAAAGTGCCTACTTCCTTGCGGTCAACCGCAACAAGCGCAGCCTCACGCTCAACTTGAAGCATCCCGAAGGGCGGGAACTTGCCCGCGCCCTGGCCGCACACGCCGACGTGCTCATCGAAAACTTCAAAGTGGGCACCATGGCCAAATGGGGGCTGGGCTACGAGGATATCCGCGCCATCAATCCGGGGATTGTCTATTGCAGCATCACCGGCTACGGGCAAACCGGTCCCTACCGCGACCGTCCCGGCTACGATTTCATCATCCAGGCCCAGGGCGGGATTATGTCAATTACAGGGCCGGCTGATGGCGAACCACACAAAGTCGGTGTAGCGATTGTGGACATCACCGCCGGTCTGTTTGCGGCCACCGCTATTCTGGCGGCACTCCGCCACCGCGACAAGACGGGGGAAGGGCAATACATCGATGTTGCCCTGCTCGATTCCCAGATTGCTTGGCTGGCCAATGTGGCCCAAAACTACCTCGTGAGTGGTGAAGTGCCACGGCGGTATGGCAACGCCCATCCCAACATCGTGCCCTACGAAGTGTTTCCCACTGCGGACGGATACGTGGCCGTCGGCATTGGGAACGATCAGCAGTATCGACGCTTTTGCGAAGTGGCTGGCTGCCCCGAATTGTGGGAAGACCCACGTTTTCAAACCAATCCAGGCCGCGTGAACCATCGCGACGAACTGGTACCACGCCTGCGTGACGTCTTCCGCCAGCGCCCCACCCAGGCTTGGATTGATCTGCTCGTGGTGCACAAAATCCCTGTTGCCCCCATCAACACCGTTGCCGAAGCGCTCAACGACCCCCAGGTGCGGGCACGCGACATGGTGCAGCAGGTTGTCCATCCCACCGCCGGACTGCTTGACCTGCTCGCTCCTGTTGCCAAGTTGTCCAGCACGCCAGCCCAAATCCACAGCCCGCCGCCGCTTCTGGGCGAACAGAGTGCCGATGTGTTGCACGACTGGCTAGGTCTTTCCGCCGAAGAGATTGCGACCCTGCGCAAGCAGGGGGTGATTTGAAACACTTTGCCAGACGCAACAAAGCGGGCGCATGTGTCGCCCGCTTTGTGCATGTCTGCCCAACGTCAACGTCTGCGTTATGTCTCGTTCCCGTTTTCCACCGGCAAGCCGAGCCGTTTCCACTCGTTGATACCACCAAGCAGATTGGTGACCCGCTCGATGCCATGGGCTTGCAAAATCGATGCGGCGATTGCCGAGCGATTACCGGAGCGGCATTGCACGACGATAGGCTTTTCGCGCGGCAGCGCATTCACGTGCTGCGGCAGGTAGCCCAGCATGATGTGCTGCGCACCGGGGATGCGCCCATCTTCATGCAATTCGGCCTCGCCACGCACATCGAGCAGGAAGACATCGCCGTTCAAGATGGCATCGGCGACTTCATTGGGCAGGGCAACGTCGTATTTTTGGAGCGACTGCCCAAGTGAGAGCCATTGTTCCACGACCTTTGGCGAGAAGAAACCGCCTACGCGATCCAGCCCAATGACGATCAAGTCGCGCACGATCGCTTCGACGGTGGCCTCGTCGGCAATGAGATAGAAATCCTGATCGTAGGGGAGGAACCAGCCCGCCCAAGTGGTAAAACTGTTGTCGTAGGGGATGTTGATGGTCCCAGGGATGTGGGCGCTCGCATACGCTACGGCAGGACGTGTATCTACCACCGGCGCGCCGCTGGCGAGTATCGCTTCCAGCCGGTCGAATGGCAGGTGCTCGGGTTGTGGCAACGTGTGCAGCACGGGGCGTGCTTCCTTGTTGAGCTTCTTCATCATGGCAAAGTAACGTGGCGGTTCGGGCTGATCGGTCAAAAGCCAGCGGACGAAGGCCTCTTCGTCGTCGAAGCGCAAACCGGGGTTGAAGAGCTTTTCGTACCCCACCGTGCTCGATGGAATGGCGCCGAGCCCTTTGCCACACGCACTCCCTGCGCCGTGTGCAGGCCAGACTTGCAAATAGTCGGGGAGTTGCTTGAAGCGTTGCAAGGAACGGAACATTTGCCGCGCGCCAGCTTCGGCCGTACCACCAATGCCGGCAGCTTTTTCGAGGAGGTCGGGGCGCCCAACGGCACCGACGAAGACGAAATCTCCGGTAAAGATGCCCATCGGCTGGTCGGCGGCGGCCGTATCGGTCAGGATGAACGAGATGTGCTCAGGTGTATGGCCGGGGGTGTGCATGACCTCGAACGTGATATTCCCAACCGAAAAGGTATCGCCATCTTTGAGAAGCGTGTGGGCGTACTGCGGCGCATACGTGTACTTCCAATTCTCATCACCTTCATCCGACAGATAGAGATGCGCCCCCACGCGCTCGGCCAGTTCGCGTGCCCCCGACAGAAAGTCGGCGTGGATGTGTGTTTCGGTCGCAGCGACGATGCGCATGCCTTCTGCTTCGGCGGCGTCGATGTACTTTTCGACATCGCGCTCGGGGTCGATCACGATGGCTTCGCCTGTCGCTTGGCAACCGACCATGTAGGAAGCAATAGCCAATTTGGGGTTGTAAAAGTATTTGAGCAACATGGGAACCCTCCTTTGGGTATGGTTTGTTCTCGCTCGGATGTATCATACCCCCTAGGAGTGTTCATGCCAAACCTTTCAACATCCCTGCCCAGTACATCTCTGGAAGGACGTACTTTTTGAGCAGATACATAGTGTAGCGTTCCTGACTTTGGTCGAAGGGGAAGGATTCTTTGGGATTGCCATCGTAATCGAATTCGGCCAGGACCAGACGCCCATAGCCGGTCACCAATGGGCATGAGGTGTAGCCATCGTACCGCGCCGATGGGGCTGCACCATCCATGACGGCTTGCAGATTTTCGACGAGCACCGGCGCTTGTTTGCGAATAGCCGCGCCGGTTTTGGATGTAGGAAGATTGCTACAATCACCCAGTGCAAAGACGTTGGCGTAGGTGTTGTGCTGGAGCGTGAAGGGATCGACATCCACCCAACCGGCTGCATCGGCAAGTGGGCTTTGCTTGATGAAATCAGGCGCACTTTGGGGCGGCGTTACGTGAATCATGTCGTATGTCAGCGTCATCCGCTCGCCGGTTTCGATATGCTCGAACACGGCTTCGTGCTGGTCGGGGCGCAATTCGACCAAATTGTGCAAGTAATGCGTTTCGATGCCATACCGTTGGATGACCTTGTTGAGCGTATTGGCATACTTTGCCACTGAGAAAATCCCCCCCGATGCCGAACCGAAAACGACGCGCGTTTTCTTGTCGAGCCCATGGCGGCGGAAGTAGTCCGAGGCCAAGTACATGATTTTCTGAGGGGCACCACCACATTTGATGGGCGTATTGGGTTGTGTGAAGATGGCCGTTCCCCCTTTGAACGAACGGATGTTTTCCCACGTGCTGTTCACCGTCTCGTAGCTGTAATTGCTGCAGACACCATCACGGCCAACACTTTCCTTCAAGCCGGGGATAGCGTCCCAATCGAGTTGGATGCCAGCGGCAACGACCAAATACTCGTACTCGACACGATCACCATTGCTCAACACCACGGCATTGTTCTCGGGCTCGAAGGCTGCCACTGCCTCGTGTAGCCATGTTGCGCCCTCCGGCATGACTTCGGCTTCGTCGCGCACACTCGCTTCGCGTGGCACTGCACCGGCACCCACAAGTGTCCAAATGGGTTGATAGTAGTGCTTTTCGGATGGCTCGATGATCGCAACATCGAGATCGGGGCGTTCACGCAACAGACGCGCTGCGACGGTAATACCGGCTGTTCCGCCACCAACAATGACGATTTGATGCTTCATAAGTCAGCCTCCTTCTGGTATGCAATTTTGGTGTTTTGGATGTTGCGTTCTCTATCGCAAAGATTGCCCGAGATGTTTGAGCGTAGCGAGCAAGAAGCCGACAGCACGCTTGACGTCGGGGTCGTTGAGGACTTTGAACATGCCAATGGGGCTCACGTCTTCGATGGCATGGCGGTTCGTGTAGGTCGTTTCGAGTGCATCCGCGGCTTTGACGACGAAATCGAGCGTCGTTGGAGAAAGTGCACCAGACGAGAGCAGCATGGTGAATGCGGGGCTTTGAACGAGATCGAGCAAGCGTTCCAGCGTCGCCAATGCGTTCGTCGTTGCGGCATCGAGATCGACGTTGCTTCGTTGTGCAAAGCGGTCCACCTCGTCCACGAGCGCACCGACGAGGGCGGGGCCATCCTGGACGGCCTGGGCGAGCAAGCGCGTGGCTTCGTCGAGCGCATCCAGGCGGGCAAGGATGTGTTCCAGCGCTTCGAGGGTGCGCCGATTGATGGCGTGCGCCGCCAAAGAAGGCGCCTTTTCGACGAGCGCGTCGAGGTCGGGCATGGGGGCGTCGGCCGCGTAGCGGCGGTCCACTTCGTCCACGAGCGCACCGACGAGGGCGGGGCCATCCTGGACGGCTTGGGCAAGCAGGCGCGTGGCTTCGTCGAGCGCATCCAGGCGGGTGAGGATCTCGTCGAGGCGCCGGGCAACATCATCTGGTATCGGCGTATCGTGTGCAGGGGGAGACATCGGATGCACCTCCTTTGAGTTGGTTGAGACAACGCACAGGAAGTGTAATGGAGGCGTATGACGTTTGTCAACCGTTCTATGTGATACATGTCACCCGGTCAGCAAAGAAGTTGACAAAACTGCTCAAATACATATACTCCCTAGTAGTAAAATGCACTGATGAACGAAAAGGAGGCTTGCATATGAGCGTTCAACAACCTGCCACAGTCGTGGCGCGTCCGGTCGAAGAGGTCTATGCCGATCTCTTGGCGAACAAGGTACCCGTCATCCTCGACGTGCGCAACGCCGACGATTTTGCACGCTGGCATATCGAAGGGCGCCAGGGGACACGGGTCATCAACATTCCCTACTTCGAGTTCATCGAAGATGAAGAAGGAAGCCTGGCCAAAGTGCCTACCGACGCCCCAGTGCTCGTTGTCTGTGCCAAAGAAGGGTCGTCGCAATTCGTCGCCGAATTGCTGGCCGAGCGAGGTATACAGGCATCCTACCTGGCGGGTGGCATCAATGCATGGGGGAACTTCTACGACGTCCGCCCCGTGCTCGACGCAGCGTATGGGCGCATTCTGCAAATCAGCCGCCCGGCACGTGGCGACTTGGCCTGGTTGGTGGTCAGCGATGGTGAGGCCGCGGTGATCGACCCGCTGCGCCATATCGAGCATGTCAACGCCGTGTTGGAAGAAGAGAACGCCACCTTGGTGCATATCTTCGACACACACGTCCACGCCGACCACATCAGCGGGGGGCCAGCACTGGCGCGTGAACATCGTGCGCCCTACTACATCCATCCCTACGATGCCATTCACCCGCTCGACATGTTGCCCGCCAAGTACGAATACGTGCCGCTTGCCGACAACGATACCTTCACCGTCGGGCGGTTTACGGTGCGCGTCATCTGGTATCCGGGGCATACGCTTGGGCAGGTGAACTATCTCTTCACCGCGCCGACAGGCGAAACCTTCCTCTTTACTGGCGACGGGATTTTCCTGCAATCGTTCGGTCGCCCCGACCTTGGTGGACGTGGCGAAGAGTGGGCGCCGATCCTCTACGAAAGCATGTTCGAGAAGCTCCCGCGCTACATCACCGACGAAACCTGGATTTTGCCGGCCCACTTTGCCTCGCTGGATGAAGACGATGGGCAAGGGCGTTTCTACGCTCCGTACGGCAAAGTGTACGAGACGAACACAACGCTGAAAGAAGCCAGCCAGATGTCGCGTGATGAATTCGTGGCCTGGATTCTCGACAACCTGCCGGTCTTCCCCGAACAGTACATCGAGATCAAGCGTGTCAACATTGGTATCTCGACACCGGATGAAGAAACCGCCAGCGAACTCGAGCTCGGGAAGAACATCTGCGCGCTGGCGGATGCTTACGACGAATAAAGAGCAAAGGAGGGTCTTTATGAGTGAAACCTTCGATGTGACACAGGAACTGGACGTCCGCGGGCTGAACTGCCCCATGCCGCTGGTGAAGAGCCGCAAGGCGGTGAATGCGCTGCCCGTGGGTGGCGTTCTGAAAGTCGTTGCCACCGACCGTGGGAGCGTAAAGGATTTTCAGGCATGGGCGAAAACCGCCAAGAACATCGAACTCGTTGCCCAAGAGGAAACCGAACAAGACGGCCAGACGCTCTACATCCACTACCTGAAGCGCACGAGTTGAGAAAGGAGTGAAGCATGACGGTGCAGGAACAGACCACGCAACAGTCGGTCGAAGCGCTCTTGGCGCGCATTGCCGAGCTGGAAGCGCGTGTCGAAGCCCTCGAACAAGCACCTGCGCAAGACATCGAAGATCGCCTGGCGATGGTGGTCTTCTCTGGTGACTTGGACAAGGCGCTGGCCGCCTTCATCATCGCCACAGGGGCTGCCGCCATGGGGCTGGAAGTCTCCATGTTCTTCACCTTCTGGGGACTGAGTGTGGTGCGTAAAGGGCGGGCATTCGAAGGCAAGAATGTCATCCAGAAAGCCTTTGGCGCCATGTTGCCAGCCGGCGAGCAGTCGCTCCATCTCTCGAAGATGGATTTCTTTGGTGCTGGGGCAGCGCTCATGCGCAAAATCATGCGCGACAACAACGTCTCGTCACTCGACGAGATGGTAGAGCTCGCGCAGGAATTGGGAGTGCGCATGGTCGCCTGCGAAATGTCACGAGACCTCCTGGGGATTCGTGACGAGGAATTGATCGACGGGTTGGAATCTGGCGGCGTTGCGACTTTCATTGGTGATGCCAGCCGTTCCAAGGTCACCTTGTTCATCTAACCATCAACTTCGTACATGGAGAGAGGCTGCTATGTTTCGACGTTTCTTTCAACCTGCTGTAACGATTCCACAAGTGCGCCCACAGGACGTGGCGGAGGCGCTCGAAAACGGCAACGCGCCGCTCATTGTGGACGTGCGCACGCCCCAAGAATGGGCCGAAGATGGGCACATTCCCGAAGCAAAGCATATCCCGCTGTCGCAATTGGGCATGCGGGTGAACGAAATCCCGCGCGACCGCCCCGTCGTCATCGTCTGCCGGTCGGGCAACCGGAGCCAAATGGCCTGTGAAGCCTTGGCGCGCGGTGGCTTCGAGAATGTGCAAAACCTGGCGGGTGGGATGCTGGCGTGGAAGCGCGCTGGCTTGCCCACAGTTTACGGAATGGAGTAAGTCATTATGACGCAGCCACTCGGTTGTGTGGTCTATCGCGTCGATGATGAGGTGGTGCTTGCTGGGCAACCGCAGCCCGAAGAGATGAGAGTGCTACGTGAGCAGGGGTTCCGTAGCGTGCTCAACATTCGCACCGACCCGGAACGTGGTGCGGAAGAAGGGCGTAATGCCGAAGCAGCAGGCTTGGCCTATGCGTTCTTGCCCTTGCCTGCCTACGAGCTGCGCCCAGAGCATGTGCGTGCCTTTGGCGAAACGCTGCAACGTTTGCCCAAGCCCATCTTCTTCCACTGTCGCTCGGCTTCACGTACCGGGCTGCTTTGGATGTTGCACCGCCTCCTCAACGACGGCTGGTCGCGCGAAGCAGCCGAGGCTGAGTTGCGTGCCGCCGGCTATGACGATGACGCGTTCGAAGTCTTCGAGTTCTGTGTGGATGATTTCTTCGAGCGTGCGGAAGAAACACGCACGCCGACATCGTAACCACACACGACAGCGAACGGAGGGCGGCCCATACAGAGGGTCGCCCTTTTGAATGTCAATACGTTTTCGTCGAGGGGGATTTCTATGCGAATCAAATCGATACATTGGCTTCCCATTACTGTATGGATACGCACGTACACACGTGATGATTTCATTGCCGATCTCATTGCCGGGCTCATTGTAGCCATCATGCTCGTGCCACAGAGCATGGCCTATGCCATGCTTGCTGGCCTGCCACCCGAGGTTGGGCTCTATGCGAGTATTCTGCCGCTCTTTGTGTATGGGCTCCTTGGCACGAGCCGCACGCTCGCCGTTGGCCCAGTTGCGATTGTCTCCTTGCTGGTTGCCTCGGGGCTGACCCCGCTTGCAGAACCCGGAAGCTCTGACTATGTGCAACTAGCACTTGTCCTGGCCTTGCTGGCTGGGGTGATTCAGATCATCATGGGCATAGCGCGGCTCGGGTTTCTGGTGAATTTTCTGAGCCATCCTGTGCTCTCGGGTTTCACCAGCGCTGCTGCGCTTGTCATTGGGTTCAGCCAGGTGAAACATCTTCTTGGTGTTTCTGTTCCACGTCTACCACACTTTTATGAGCAAGTCGCAGCGACGATTCCCTTGCTTCCGGAAACCAATCGCGTGACGTTTGCCATTGGTTTGGGGAGCATTGCTCTGTTGGTCGCATTCAAAAAGTGGGGCGTGGTCTTTTTCAAGCGCCTTGGGTTCCCCGATCAAGTAGCGCTCATGTTGAGCAAAACGGGGCCTCTCGTCGTCGTCGTGCTGAGTACGTTGCTGGTATGGGGAGGGCGCTTGGACGAACGCGCTGGTGTCGCCATTGTGGGGACGATTCCGCAGGGACTTCCGCCTTTCGGCATACCACTGCTCGACTTCGGCGTGTGGATGCAACTGCTTCCAACGGCGCTTGCCGTTGTTTTCGTGGGCTATATGGAAAGCATCTCCGTTGCGAAGGCGCTGGCAAGCAAGCGACGTGAAAAAGTAGATGCCAACCAGGAATTACTTGCCCTCGGAGCAGCCGATGTCGCTGCGGCAATGACGGGTGGCTACCCCGTTACGGGTGGTTTTAGCCGTTCGGTGGTCAACTTCATGGCGGGGGCGCGGAGCGGCATTGCTTCGATCATCACGGCACTGCTCATTTTGTTGACGGTGCTCATGCTGACACCACTCTTCTACTTCTTGCCACGGGCTGTGTTGGCATCGATCGTCATCGTGGCAGTGAGCAGCTTGCTCGACTGGCACACATTGCAGCACACGTGGGCATACAACAAAGCCGATGCACTGGCGCTCATCGCAACGTTTGCCGCGGTGCTGGTCATAGGCGTCGAGATGGGCATTCTCGTTGGTGTGGCGGTGACGATTGCGCTCTACCTCTGGCGCACCAGCCGCCCCCATGTTGCCATCGTGGGGCGCCTGCCCGGCACGCAGATTTACCGCAATATCGCTCGCCACAAGGTGGAAACCTGCCCGCATGTGCTGGCGGTGCGTGTGGATGAAAGTCTCTACTTCGCCAACACCCAGTTTCTGGAAGATTTGGTGCTCTCGTTGGTGGCCGACAATCCATCCATTCGCGCCTTCGTGCTCATTGGCACGGCCATCAATTTCATCGATGCTAGCGCGCTGGAAACGCTGGAAAGCTTGGCTGAGCGCTTGCGTGATGCAGGCGTCGAGATGCACTTTGCCGCCATCAAAGGGCCTGTGATGGATCGGTTGGAGGCCGTCGGGTTTGTCGATGCCATTGGGCGCGACCATTTCCACCTGCATACGCACGATGCCATGCGCGCCTTGGGCTGCGTGTATGAAGATCAACCCCGTCAATCACAACATCCTGTGGAGGTGCCTGCATGACCAAGCGAATCGTCGTCATTGGTGGTGGCCCTGCCGCCCTGGAAGCAGCACGTACCGCCGCGCACCACGGCGCAGACGTGGCGTTGGTGGCAGATGCGCCATTGGGTGGGCGTGCTGGGTGGCACAGTCTCTTGCCGAGCAAGGTGTGGCTGCATGCCGCCGAGACGCAACATGCCGCGCACGCGCTTGGCCTGCTCGATACGCCGCGCATCCGTGAAGCCAATGTGCTGGCGCGTATTCGTGCCATTGCCGAGGCGTGGAATGGCGAGCGAGCGGCACTGCTGACATCGTTGGGCGTGGAGACGTACGACGGCGTGGCGACGTTCATCGCCCCGGACGAAATCAGCGTGCGCACATCGGACGGAGAAGAGACGGCCCGGCTGGGAGCGGATGCGTTCATCATCGCCACAGGCTCAGTGCCCATTTTCCCCCCCGACATGCGCCCTGATGGCAAGCGTATTCTGGCGCCCCGTTTTGCATCTCATCTCGATCGATTACCCCGCTCGATGATCGTCATTGGCGGTGGAGCGACCGGGAGCGAGTTTGCCTTCCTCTTCGATGCACTCGGGGTCGAAACCACGTGGGTGGTGGACGAGCAAGGCGTCCTGCCCATGTTTGCCCCAGATGCAGGGGCAGCGCTGGCACACATTCTCGAAACCCGCGGCGTGCGCTTGATTGCCGGCCAACGGGCTGTACGTGCCGAAAATCTGGGCGACCACGTCGCCGTCTCTCTGGCCGACGGGCGGCGGCTCGAAGCCGACATGGCATTCATCGCGATTGGACGACGACCCGATACGGCGCGCCTGGGGTTGGAAGCGGCTGGTGTCGCGCTGCGTGAGGATGGCGCACCTGTGGTGGATGCCCATTTACGCACCAACGTGCCGCACATTTTCGCCGTGGGGGATGTGATAGGACGCCCGATGATCGCCAACCGCGCCATGGCGCAAGCCTATCATGCTGCGCTGAATGCTGTGGGGCGAACGACACCCCCCTTCCGTGACGACTTGGTGGTCTTTGCCATCTACACCGAGCCGCAGGTGGCACAAGTCGGCGTGGTAGAGGGGGAAGGATTGGCGCGCGTGCGTCTACCGCTAACCACCTTGCTCAAAGCCGCCGTCCTGGCAGGCGAGGAAGCCACCCATGGCTTTTTCGAGATGACCTATCATGCCGACAGTCGGCGGATTGCCGGCGCCGTGGCGGTGGTGCCGCACGCTGCAGATGCCTTGACGCCCGTCATGCAGGCAATCGCCGAGGGGCGTACAGTCGATGAGCTCGCAGCACAGTTTCCGGCGCACCCCACCATTTCGGAGTTCGCGTTCGAGGCGGCACGGCATGTGTAGCCGTTCCACTTCCGCCTGATCGAAAAAAGCGCCCCACAGTGTAGGGCGCTTTTTCAATCTGCCGAGCCTTCATGCGTCCAGCGGTTCGATATGCAATTCGGTGGTCATCTGCACACAATGGCGGATGGTACGAGCAACCGGGCAATAGTCGGCATGGAACCCATGGACACGCTCAGCGGTCTCGTGATGCGCTGACGCTGCTATGCACTTCCTGCGTGCCATTCAAGCGGCCAAAAAGGCCGCACCAACCGCCACCAACACCAGCAACACGATACCATACCCCAATGTCGCTCGCAATAAGCGCCCTTCCTGCCCTGCCAGGCCAGCAGTGCTGGCGCCGACGATGAGTTTGGCGGGCGCCAGCCCACTTCCCAACGCCCCGCCTGCCGTTTGTGCTGCCAGAATGACCGCAGGGACGAATCCCAGCACAAGCGCCATTTCTTCCTGCAAGGGGCCGAACACCACGTTGGAATTGGTGTTGCTACCTGTCATGAACGCTCCCAACGCGCCGATGAAAGGCGCGACCCACGGCAAACCACGCCCCACAAGCCCCGCCAGGCCACGTGCGAGCGTGTAGGTCATACCGGTGTGGTCGAGCACAAGCGCCATGCCGACCATGGCAAGAATGCCCCCTGTGCTGCGGACGCCACTTCGCCATACCTTCTGCGCGATGCGACGCGCCACACCCGACGCATAGCATCCCAACCGCGCATAGACCAGCGCCGCCAGCAACGCGGCATAGGTGATAATCGCACCGGCATGCCCAAAAAGGCTGATTGGCCGCGCACGTCCAGCGTCAACCTGCCAGCCGAGGGTGGTTTCCACGGCGGGCAAGGGGAGTGTGAGTTGCACCCGGTCGAGCATGTTGCCCAATGGATGGACAAACGTGACCAGAAGGAAAAGCACCAGCAAGATGATGTAGGCGTTGACGGCTAACCAGAGGGGCATCGTCGGGCGTTCGCGGGGTGTCTCAGCAGTCGGGGCACGCCACCATGCCCAGAGCGCTCCCACAATCACTCCCACTGCCCCGCCGCCAAATGCAGCAATGTTCCATAGACCAGCTCCAGCCAGCAAATACTGTACGCCCGCCATGGCGCTCCCCATGAGCAGGATCGGTACGAATGCACGTGCAACACCGCGCCATCCGCGCACTACGTGTGCTGCAACGATTCCACAGCCATACGCCGCCACCCCCAGCAAAAAAGCCGCCGGTGCAGCAAATTCGTGCGGGTTGACGTCGGTGACGGCGAGCATGGCGTAGAAACTGGATGCTACACTCCCAAATGTCACCGCCCAGCCATGCGCCAGCGTCGTGCCCACAACAGCGACCATGGGGTCGAACCCCAGGCCGATGAGCAGCGGCGCCACCACTGCTGTGGGAACGCCAAAACCGGTAATTCCCTGCAAAAAACTGGCGAACGCCCACGCCAGAAGCAAGAATTGCATCAGCTGGTCGCTGGTGAGATGGCTGACATGTTCGCTAATCGCGTGAATGCCGCCCGCTTCGTTGACCACATGGTACAACAGCAATGCCGCCCAGATGATGTAAAGGACATAGGCGCTGAGAAAAAACGCCCGTATCTGCGAAACCAGCACCACCAGCGGGGTCGCGCCAAAGCGCCAGCCCCCCACCACCACAGCAATCACCCAGCCAGCCAGGCCAGCGCGCACGGCGTTCCAGCGTGCCAGCGTCATCAAAAGCAATACAGCAAGAATAGGCAAGGCCGCAAGCACCATATCGAACGCGGTGATGGTGGTTCCCACCCCCGAGCTACTCATCATACTCGATGACCTCCACCAGGTTGAGCGCATCGTCGTAGATGTACTTGGCTTCGTAGAACGACGTTGTCGTGGCAAGCACGCGGGGGGTAAAAATGCGGTCGGCCTGGGGCAAAGGCAAGGTCGCTATCTGCTCGATGGGCACCCAGCGCAATCGCCCTTCGCGTTCATCGGCCTGCACAGTGCCCGAAAAATCGTGTGTCACGTAGATGAAAAGCATCCAGTGCCAGTCAGGACGGGGGGAAACTTCGGTCACCAGGCCGCGAAACGTCAGGGTGTGTGCCGTCAAGCCTGTTTCTTCGCGCAGTTCGCGCCGTGCACATTCCTGCGGCGATTCGCCATGTTCGACTTTGCCCCCTGGCGCGACCCACAGCCCCAGGTTGGGTTCTTTGTGGCGGTAGAGCATCAAGGCCTGTTGGTCGCGCACGCAGTAAACAAGCGTGCCCAGAATGGGCGTAGCGCGGCTCATGGCGACACCTCGGCCATGTGCGCCACGGCGCGTTGGAGAGTGTCGTACACACGCACCAGGCTTCGACCGCTCACCCATTCATCGTCGGCATGCGCCCCATGCCCGGCAGGCCCATACAAGACGGTGGGGATACCCGCTTCGCGCAAGAGGGCGGCGTCGGTCCAATACGCCATACCCGCCTCGGTTTCCACTCCCGCAGCACGAAGGAGCCGCACAGGCCACGCTTCGCGGCTCACCTCATGCGGGGGACGCGCAAAGACCAGACGCGCCAGGGCCGTGTGGCGGCTTGGCGGACGCAAGACGGCCGCAAGCACACGTTCGAGCTCGGTGCGGATGGTGTCAAGCGATTCATTCGGCAAGGTGCGGCGTTCCCACCCCAGGCGTGCCTGCGGCGGGTAGACACACCATGCTTCGCCCCCTTCGATCAAAGAGGCATGCAACGACGCCTGCCCCAACAAGGGATGCGGAGTCTGCTGTGCCAGCTCTTCCTGAATGTGGCGCAGCTCGTTCAAGGCCAATCCCAGGGGCAAAATCGCATCTACGCCTTCATCTGGGCGGCTGCCATGCGCAGCCACGCCATGCACCTCGATTTCCAGCCAGGCAAAGCCTTTGTGAGCAATTCCCAGCTGTTCTTCGGTGGGTTCCAGCACAATCGCGCCAGCCGGGGGCGGTTGTTGCGGCAACCATTCTCGAATCAGAGTTTCCATGCCCAGGCTGCGGTCTTCTTCATCGGCCACAAAGGTGAGGTAGATATCGCCAGGGGGCGGTGTGCGCCCCCAGATTTCCGCCAGCGCCAACATGACCGCCACGCTGCCCTTCATGTCATACGCCCCGCGTCCATACCAGCGGTCGCCTGCCTGCCGCAGGGTGAAAGGGTTCGGCATACCACCAGCCCCCACCGTGTCAATGTGGGCATTCAGCAGCAACGGGGGGGTTTCACCCCGGCCTGGCACGACTGCCACCACATTGGCTCGCTTCGGCGCAAACTTGTGCACCTCGGGTGTCAGGCCCAGCGCTTCCAGCTGGCGAGCGATCTGCTCGGCAATCGCTCGCTCGCCCGGCCCACGCGCCAACGTCGGATTGACGGAGTTGATAGCGACCAATTGCGATGTCAACTGAAACAAACGTTCTTCGACCATGTCGTCTTGCTCCGGCAATGTCTGGCACCGCCGATCATCCCAGCGCCTGGTCGAGGTCGGCGATGATGTCTTCCACGTCTTCCAATCCCACAGCGAGACGAATGAGCCCGTCGCTGACGCCACCTGCACGACGCACCTCAGGCGGGACATGTGCCAGCATCGTGCTTGCGGGGTGCGAGATGAGTGTGTGGGTGTCGCCCAGGCTAGCAGCCTGTGTGCAGAGCCGCACGCGGTCGAGCAGGTGCATGCCAGCCTGCACCCCCCCTTTGACTTCGAAGACCACCACACCGCCGCCACCACCCGGCATCTGCCGACGTGCCAGGTCGTACTGCGGATGTGAGGGGTGCCAGGGGTAGCGCACCCACGCCACACGCGGATCGTTGGCCAGCCATTCGGCCAGCCGTAGGGCGTTTTCGTTATGACGAACAACACGCAACGGCAATGTCTGCATGCCGCGCGCAATCAGCCAAGCGTTGAACGGCGAGATGTTGCCACCGAAGTGGCGCAACGTTTCCTTGCGAGCACGTTCGATGAACGCCTGTGGGCCTACAATCACGCCACCAATTGCATCACCATGCCCGCAAAAATACTTCGTCGCCGAATGCACGACCACGTCCACCCCCATCGCCAACGGCTTTTGGTTGATGGGGGTGGCAAAGGTGTTGTCGATCATGGTCATCACGCCCCGTGCTTGGGCCAGCGAGACGATGGCGGCAATATCGTTGAGTTCGAGTGCCGGGTTGTTGGGCGATTCAAGGTAGATGAGGCGCGTGTTAGGTCGCAAGGCAGATTCAAATGCGCTCACATCGGCCGCAGTGGCAAACGAAACCGCTACCCCATAGCGTGGCAACGTTTCACGCAGAAAATGGCGTGTGCCCCCATAAAGTCCCGTGCTGGCCACGACATGGTCGCCAACCTGCACAGCCGTCAACACGGCGGTGCTGATAGCCGCCATGCCAGACGCTGCCGCCAGTGCAGATTCTCCCCCTTCCAGCGCGGCCACTTTGGCTTCCAGATGGTTGATGGTGGGGTTGTTCCAGCGCGTGTAGATGTAGCGATCTTCCATTTCGAAGGCCTGTGCGGCTTCTTCCGCCGAAGAAAAGCGGAACGAACTGGAAACATGAATGGGTGGCGCAACGTCGGCCACCCCTTCGGCTTCTCCGGCATGAATGGCTGTGGTATGGACACCCCAATCAGACATACAAGGCTCCTGTGAAGTTGGCTGCGAGATTATGTCAACCCAGGAACCCACTCCAGGCCAAGCGCCGCCAATGTTTCGGCTGTGGGATAGCCAGTGCGCACGTCCCAGCCCGCCATTTCGTAGTAGAGATCCTTGGCCTGTTCGAGTTCTTCGGGTGTGATTTGCAACCCGTTGTTGGGTTCATCGGTGAGCATTTTGTGCAGGCGCTTCGTCAGTTTGTCGGCATCGCGCCCAATGCCTTCACGTGCGTTGAACACGCGCAGCATGTTGAGCCGCCGCTGACCAACGGTCATCAGTTCGTCCAGCGTCACGTCCCAGCCAGTGACTGCATTGACGTAGTCGGCAAGATGTTCGGGCCCGTAGAGTTGCCAGGCGGGTCCCCAGTCGAATTGGCAGAGTCCGAGCGTATCGAGCACGGAATAGAAGTACTGCGTTTTGAGCGCAAATTCCACCTTTTCGCGGTTGAGCGCATCCAGGTCTTGTGGGTTGGTGAGCCCCAGCATGGCCAGACGTTCCAGGTCGCGCTTGCTGGATTTGGGCATGTAGGATGTGTCGTGCTCGCTGGACTGGTGGTCGGCGCCGAACGGGTTGACGGCGTAGATGAGCCCCAAACTCCGCTTGATTTGAGGCATGTGCGCTGGCGCTTCCTGCCCTTTCACCGTAATCAGAAACGCATCGCTACCCCGCCCAATGCGTTGCGCGGCTCGCGCCGACCCTTCGGCCAACAAGTCCCCAAGGCGGCCACGGCGGTGCGCCAGGGCGTCGAGCGCCTGCAACATGGCATCGGCATTGCCAAACCGCAGATCGATGCCGTCGGTCTCTTCCAGTGTCAATGCGCCATTCTCGAAGGCTTCCATCGCCCAGGCAATGGTGGCGCCAGCCGAGATGGTGTCCAACCCGTAGCGGTTGCAAAGTTCGTTCGCCTTTGCGATGGCTTTCAAATCGCCCACTTCGCAGTAAGAGCCAAAGGTGGCAATTGTTTCGTATTCGGGGCCACCGTAGAGGCGATCGACGGTGTAGGGCCCATCCTTGACTTCGACCACGCGCTTGCACTTCGTCGCACAGGCGTAGCACGTATCACGGTCAACCAGGATCGTGTGGTACATGGTCTGCCCCGAAATCTCTTTGGCGTGCTCGAAGACGCCACGCGAGTAGTTACGTGTCGGCAACCCACCCACGTAGTTCTGCGCCTTGACCACGACCGACGTGCCGTACTTGGCAAGCGCTCCGATGTTGTCCACGTGGTCGCGTCCCCAGCGGGAGAGTGCTAACACGCGCTCTTTGTCGAACATGGCGGGGCGCTGTTTCCCACGCACAGCAATCGCTTTGAGGTTCTTCGAGCCCATGACGGCGCCCATGCCGGTACGTCCGAAGGCGCGGTTGGCCATGTTCATGATGGCAGCATAGCGCACCAGGTTTTCGCCCGCAGGCCCAATCGCCGCAACCTCGATACGCGGGTCGCCCAGTTCGTCGCGAATGCGCTGCATGGTTTCGCCCGTATCGAGCCCCCACAGGTGCGCGGCATCGCGGAGTTCAACCTTGCCATCGTGCAGCCAGAGATAGACCGGCTTGGGAGCACGTCCGCGAATGACAATGGCATCGAAGCCAGCGAATTTGAGTTCAGCCGGCCAGAAGCCCCCCGCTTGTGAATCGCCAATGCCACCGGTGAGGGGGCTTTTGGCGTTCGCTGTGGTGCGGCTTTGGCCATGCACAGGTGTGCCTGTGAGCACGCTGTTGCTAAATGTGAGCACGTTCTCGGGCCCCAGCGGGTCGGTACCGGGCATTACCTCGCGCAGAATGTACCAGAGGCCGAGTGCACTTCCCCCCATGTAGGTGCGATAGAACGTTTCCTCAGGGTGCTCGATGTAATGTTCGCCAGTTGTCAGGTTGATGTGCAAAATCGTTCCGTGATATCCGTAAGGCATTGTTGCCTCCCTCCGCATTTGTTAGACTGTGGACACACATGTTCGGGGTTCGATACGGCGTCCTTCTTGATACAAGAAGTGCGCCAGACGGGCAAACCAGCCATGCGCCTGGCACGCACATGTACGGTCACGAGGTGTGGGACAGATGCGCCATGTGCGCACGACCACATTCGCCAGAGACGGGGGAATGACGTAGAACTGCGCGGCATCCTGAGGGGCTGTTTCCACCCGCGACTCGTTCCAGATGTCGAAGAACGTTGCTTCGCAATGGGAACAGTGCAACAGCGTGCAGACCATGTCAGCCCCATCGGCGTCGCATGTCAATCGAGCGTTGGCCAATGTGAGCAACCCGCACGTGGGGCATCGGGGTCCAACCGGCGAAAGCGGTTCCGAGACGGATGGTGGCGTTGGGTGCCACAGGCGCTTGATCCGTCGCCAAACTCGTTGCCAGAAAGAGGCATCGTCTTCATTGGCGGCGATGGCAATCGTGGCCTCGGTATCGGGGCGGGCTGCCGTCATCGGGGCAATCGGCTCTTCGGCGGGCAGATGTTCGATGGGTGGATGGTGAGGCACAAACGCATGGCAGGCTGGCGCCAGCAATGCACGTGGGGTAGGCATGAAAACGGGGTCTTCTGGCTCGCCCCACGTGCAAAGCCCCTTCCACATGTCGGGCGTCTCGTCGAAGGGGCGGCGGAAGTGCGCACATGCACCGCACGTCAGAGGGTGCCATCCCTGCGCAGCCAGATGGGTTGTCAGGGTTTCGAAATGGGTGAAGGGGGAAGCCGAAGAGGCCGACGAGACCACACGCACGTCAGCAACTTCGGCTTCCCACGGGGCATGTTGGCGCACACGCACCCAGCCCGTTTGTTCGTGCTGCTCACGGGCAAACGCGATTTGGTAGGTTTCGACGCGCCAATATGCCATTTTGCCATTCCTTTGGCTCGGTCAAAGCCTCCCGCCAAGGGCTCAGTCTTCGAGCAAAATCACCGGTTCCTGGTAGTAGCGCACGCGGCGGCGTTCCAGTTTTTCGCGCACGAATTGATCGAGCCAGCGCCGCTTGGCTGTCAACGGTTCATCGCTGCGCAGAATGTCTAGCGGCACGTTGAGCCGCAAAACACGCCCCGGAATGACGAAGCGAGTAATCCCCTGCGGCAAACGCCGACCACGCCCGGCGATGTCTAGCACTTCATCGGGTGTGAATTGCGGAAAGACCACCAGCGCTACTACTTCGGGATAGGTGCGCGTCAGCATGTTCATGTCGGTCGTCAACGTACGGTCAACGTCGCCCCAGATGGTGTAAGCTTCGACCACAGCGTTGAGCACGTCGAGCGCGTCGGCACTTTCCTGCGCCAGGCGCACCAACAGGTGGCGTCCGTCGCGCAGCACAAGGTAAGCGAGCGCCTGCCGTTCACGCAAGGCACGTTCGGCAGCGGTTTTGTCGGCCACCGGTTCGAGCCGCACGCCGTCAACCTGCTGAATGACATCGAGGAAATCTTCCACCGAGGCACCGCTCACCACGTGGTACCAGGTGTGCAGTGCGACATCGGCACGGTTGGGGTCCACCACCTGCACGACAATGTGTGGAATGCCCAGTTCTTCGAGGGCGGTGGTGCGGGTTGCACCATCCAGCACGATGTATTTGTCCTGCCAAACGGCAACCACAGGTGGATTGGAGAGGCGACCATCGGCTTCGATAGCGCGAGCCAGGCGCTCCACACGCTTGGGGTCTACGCCTTCGTGCGGCAAAACCTTGTCGAGTTCGACCATTTGCAAGGAAAGCGTTTCGGCGACGCTGCCAGTGCCACCTAAAAATTCGATGATTTTCTCCGCGATTTCGATGGCGGCGTTTTTTTGCGCTTCGACCGTACTTGCGGCAATGTGAGGCGTTGCCACCACTTTGGGGTGCTTTGCCAGTGGGTGGTCGAGCGCTGGTTCTTCCTTGAACACATCGATGCCCGCCCCGGCAATGCGTCCTTCGTTCAGTGCTTCAAGCAAGGCTTCTTCGTTGACGATGCCACCGCGTGCCGTGTTGATGAGATAGGCGGTTGGCTTCATCAAGGCGAGTTCGTCACGGTCGATCAAGTTTTCGTTTTCGGGACGCCAAGGGACGTGCAGGCTTACAAAATCGCTTTCACGCAACAGGTCGGGCAAGTCAACGGCGGTCACGCCGGCTTCAAGCGCCAGTTCGGGCGTCAGCCGTGGCTGGTTGACGAGTACACGCATACCCAGCGCTTTGGCGCGTTGCGCTACCTGGCGGCCGATGCGCCCAAAGCCAATGATGCCCAGCGTTTTACCATCGAGTGATGTTCCTTTGAAGCGTTTTTTCTCCCAGCGTCCCTCTTTCATGCTGCGGTCGGCAGCAGGAATGTGGCGTGCCAGCGCCAACATCAATCCAAGGGTGTGTTCGGCAACGGCAACGCTGTTCGCGCCGGGGCAATTCAGCACTTCAACCCCCAGTGCGCGCGCCGTACTCACGTCGATGTTGTCCAGACCGGTGCCGGCGCGGCCAATCACACGCAACCGGCGTCCAGCCTCGATGATGCGAGATGTCACACGGGTGGCGCTGCGTACAATCAAGGCTTCGTAGTTGGGGATGATGGCTTCGAGTTCTTCGGGTGAAAGCCCTTCGCGCACATCCACATCGAAGTATTGGCGCAGCAGCTCCACCCCTTCTTCAGCGATTGGGTCAGCAATCAACACACGCGGGCGTCGTTGCTCGCTCATGCAACCTCCTTGTCAGACTATGCAATCGATTGGACGGGGGTGTTCAGCCCCCCAAAAACTCGTCTATCGTGTCCAACAGATACTGCATTTCGTCACGGGTTGTGTCACCCATGTGGGCAATGCGGAAGGTGGTGTTCTTCAAGTCGCCATACCCATTGGAGATGACCATGCCACGCGATTTCAGGAAGGCGTTGAGGTCGCCCACGTTGATTCCGCGCGTGTTGGCAACAGTCGTCACAGTTGGCGAACGATAGCCCTCAGCGGCGAAGAGCCCAAATCCGCGCGAAAGGGCCCATTCGCGGGTCATAGCCGCCAGTTCGGCATGGCGGGCATAGCGGTTTTCAGGGCCTTCTTCGTCGAGAATGTAGGTGAGCTGAACATGCAAGGCACGCAAAAGCGAGATAGCAGGTGTCGAAGGGGTCGTGTTGCGTTGCAGGTATTTTTCCAGCAACAGGTAGTCGAAGTACCAGCCGCGCCCCTCGACGGTTTGGGCTCGCTCAAGTACCCGGTCGCTCACTGCGGCCAGTGCCAGCCCAGGCGGACAGGCAAGGGCTTTTTGCGAGGACGTGAGGCAGACATCCAGTCCCCATTCGTCGAAGGGAATGCGGGTACCAGCAAACGAGCTCACGGCATCCACGAAGACGAAGGTGTCGGGCGCAATGTCGCGCACAACAGCGGCAATGTCGCCCACAGGACTGATGACGCCGGTGCTGGTTTCGTTGTGCACCACGGTGATGGCATCGGCGGGGCCATGTGTGCGCAAGGCGTCGGCCACCAGGTCGGGTGTAATAGCCTGCCCCCACTCAACCTCGATGCGCGTTACGCGCTTGCCGCACCCTGCCGCAACATCCGACCAACGCTTACTGAATGCACCATTGATGAAACAAATCACATGGTCACGCACACCATTGCGGATGGCGGCTTCTTGCTGCCCCATACCGGACGAAGCCGTGACGAAAACGCGGTACTGTGTTTCGTAGAGGCGGCGCAGTTGCTGTTGGATGGCCGCAAACAGGTCTTCCAAATCTTTGGTGCGGTGCCCAATCATCAATTCGGCCTGCGCTTGCAGCACTTCGGGGCGCACTTCCGTGGGCCCTGGAATGAAGAGTCGTGGAAACGGTCGCTTGGACCAGCCAAAGGGATCTTTGTGTTGCGTCATAGGATTCACCTCGCGATGGTTCGCTGGTTGGTTGTCAACGCTATGCGGGCAAAAGATACAACGAGTGCGCCGAAAGAGCAACGCGTATCACGATTGCTCCTGGGCAGGTGAGCGTTCGGTGGCACGGCGGCGGTAGAAGCGCCGAAAGATAGGCACGCCATGCTCGACACACCATTGTTGGCGCGTGGTAAGTGGCGCGTTAGCGAAGCGCTCCGCCAACGCCGGGTCATGCGGCTCGAAATCGGGGTGGCGTTCGATGAGCCTATCCAGCACCTCTGGATAGCCTTCGACATCGCTTTCGAAGCGCAAAATTCCACCAGGCTTGAGCACCTGCGCGAGAATGGAAAGCATGTGCAGGCTGAACAGACGACGACGCGCATGACGTTGCTTCCACCAGGGGTCGGGCATAAGAATGTGAACGACATCCACGGTGGCGGGGGGCACAATCTCGGGAATGGCAGCGCGGGCATCGTCGTCGCAGACCCAGACGTTCGTCAGGCCGCGTTCTTCGATGGCGCGGTACATGGTATGCACCAACCGGCCGCGCACCTCGAACGCCAGAAAATGGCGGTCGGGGTATATGGCTGCCCATTCGACGATGAAACGCCCATCGCCAGACCCAATTTCGAGCTCCACGGGAGCGCTCGTCAGGAACGCACGCAGCCGGGCGCGGTGTTCTTCCGAGGCGTGCGCCAGGCAGAACCAGCGTGCCGGTTCGGGCGGAATGTGTGGGTTGCGGGCATGCCGCAAGTAGGGGTCGCCACCAAACAGGCCGCGCCCAGCGCGGTGTTCAGCCTCGATCGATTCCATCTCTTCCCAATCGATCTCCAATTTTCCTTTGCCGCGTCGCAACGACGACATGGGGCTCATCGCTCCTCTCCTGTGCCCGATCGGATGTGTTGGCAAACACGATGAACATAGCCAGGATGGCGGATGTGGCAAGCCTGTTGCGTCGAAGGGATGTATCACTTGCTTGCCTTTGCAAACAAAATTTTGTAAGATGGGCGCGTCTTCCCCAGGCGGCGAAGTGTGCAAAGGCAAACAGTTATTCTAGGAAGGTGCACCGATGCGCTTCATTGAATGGTATGTCAAAGCCGTGGACGCACTCTCCGAAGGGCTGGGCTGGTTGTCGCAAATGCTGGTTATCGTCACCGTGGTCATTGGCTTCTACAACGTCGTTGCGCGATATGCCGGCCGCTTCATGGAAACGCAGCTCTCATCGAACCTCTACATCGAATTGCAATGGTATCTCTTTTCACTGGTCTTCTTCTTCGGCTTCGCATACATCTTGAAGCATGGCATCAACGTGCGTGTAGACTTCCTGTATGCCCAATGGCCGAAAAAACGCCAAGCCATGATTGACTTCTGGGGGCACATTTTCTTCCTCATCCCCTTTACCATCCTTGGGATTTATGTCACTATCGATCCCGTCCTCTTTTCCTGGCGACTGAACGAAATGTCGCCAGACCCCGGCGGACTGCCTCGCGCCCCGCTGAAAACCATGATTATCGTCGCGTTCGTGACGCTGTTGCTGCAAACGATCTCGGAACTCATCAAGTTATACGGCGTCATCACCGACAATGAACGCATTTTGTCCATCGGCGCACCGGAAGAACACGAAGAACCGCTGCGCATCGAATAATCATCGGCTTCGATCAATCACAACGCGAGGTGTCGACTATGCCCGTCAATCCTGTTTTCGGTTGGATCGCTCTCTCGATGTTCGTGTTCTTCTTCTTTCTGTTGATGATCGGGTATCCGGTTGCCTTCTCATTTGCCGGAACCGCTGTGCTGTTCAGCATCATCGGTTTTCTCGTTGGCGCACTGGACACGAATTTGCTGCGTGTGCTGCCAAACCGTTGGTTTGGCACCATGTCGGACTTCACGCTGTTGGCGATCATTTTCTTCGTCTTCATGGGAGCCGTCTTCGAGAAGTCCGGGCTTGCCGAGCAATTGCTCGAAACCATCGGGATTCTGATGGGCCCCTTGCCGGGCGGTCTGGCCTTGGCGGTCGTCATCGTAGGGACATTGCTTGCGGCTGCCACGGGGGTGGTGGCGGCAACGGTGATTGTGATGGGGCTGCTTTCGCTGCCTGTGATGGTGCGCTACGGCTACGACCACAAACTCGCCACCGGGGTCATCGTTGCTTCTGGAACGATGGCGCAGTTGCTGCCGCCGAGCCTGGTGCTGGTGGTGTTGGCCGACCAGATTGGCGTCTCGGTAGGTGACCTCTTCTTGGGAGCACTCATTCCAGGCCTAATTCTCTCCGGGCTGTATGCCCTCTATGTTCTGGTCGTTGCGTTCTGGAAACCTGAGAAAGCCCCCCCATTGCCACCAGAAGCCCGTACCGTACGCGGCTGGGCGCTGGTGCGCCGTGTGCTCTTTGTCATGATGCCACCGCTGCTCCTCATCTTTGCCGTGTTGGGAAGCATCTTCTTCGGTATCGCCTCGCCAACAGAGGCTGGCGCTGTGGGCGCTGCGGGGGCTGTCCTGCTGACAGCACTCAACCGCAACCTGTCGTGGAAACTCATCAAAGAAGCCGCTCGCTCGACGGCCAACATCACTGCCCTGGTCATCATGATTCTCTTTGCATCCACGTACTTCGGGCTGGTCTTCGACGGGCTAGGTGGGCAACGCTACGTCACCCAACTGTTGACCAACCTGCCAGGCGGTTATTGGGGCTTCATCATCGTAGCAAACATCGCTGTGTTCCTGCTCGGCATCAACCTGGAATTCATCGAAATCTCGTTCATCGCCATGCCGCTTTTCGTGCCTGCTGCGATGGAACTGGGTGTCGATCTGGTTTGGTTTGGGGTAATGATGGCCATCAACCTGAACATGGCCTTTATCTCGCCGCCCGTGGGCTTCTCGCTCTTCTACCTGCAAAGTGTTGCCCCCGAAGAAGTGGAAACGATCGACATCCACAAAGGGGCCATTCCCTTCATGTTCCTGCAAGGGGCAGCGCTCATCATTACCATTCTCTTTCCACAAACCGTCACCTGGTTGGTGCAAGCTGCCGGTGGCTGAGCCGCACGCTGGCACGCTGACAGACGGGGGCCAAACGCCCCCGTTTTTCGTGTTCGCCTGAGCCCCGTCTGCTTGCCAGCAACGCCAGAGCCAATACGATATGCGACACAATCAACCACGAACAGACCCAACGAGCCCATGAGTACGTCCAAAAAAGTTACACCCGTTCGACGCCAATACCTGCAGATTAAAGCCCAATACCCCGATGCCATTCTCTTCTTTCGCCTAGGCGACTTCTACGAAACATTCGACGAAGACGCCGAAATCGTCGCCCGTGAACTCGGGTTGACGCTCACCAGCCGCAACGTCGCCAAAGGAGAGCGTGTTCCCATGGCTGGTGTTCCCTACCATGCTGCCGAGCAGTACATCGCCCAACTGATCGAAAAAGGCTACAAGGTTGCCATTGCCGAGCAAATTGGCGAGGCCGATGGTCGCTCGCTGATGAAGCGCGAAGTCACGCGCGTGGTAACAGCGGGCACGGTTGTCGAACCCGACATGCTCGATGCCCGCCGCAACAATTACCTGGTCGCCCTCGTTCGCGAACCAGAGCATGGACGCGCGGGGCTCGCCTATGTGGACATCACCACGGGCGAATTTGCCGTCACGCAAATCGTGGGCGAAACGCCTGCCGAACTGGAACGCCGCACGCTCGAAGAGCTGGAACGACTGCAACCTGCCGAAGTGCTTGTGCCTGCGCATCGTGACCGCATGGTCAAAGGCGCTCGTCCGGCGGAACGCCGCGAAGGCGGCTTTCGCACAACCGAGTACGACGCCTGGCATTGGGAGCTTTCGACTGCACGCCAGGCCCTGCTCGAGCATTTCGAGGTGCGCACACTCGACGGGTTCGGCTGCGAGCAGAAACCCGCTGCCATCCGCGCCGCAGGGGCGGTGGTGCAATATCTGCAAGAAACACAGCGCAACGCACTGGCGCAATTGCGGCAACTCTACACGTACAGCACCGACCAGTTCATGACACTCGACGCCGCCACGCGCCGCAATCTCGAATTGACCGAAAGCATTGGCGACCAGAAAGGACGCACGACCCTGCTGAGTGTGCTCGACGCCACCCGCACCCCTATGGGCGGGCGTTTGTTGCGCCGCTGGCTCAATCAACCATTGCTGAACCGCGACGCCATCGAAGCACGGCTCGACGCGGTCGAAGCCTTTTACACGCAGACCGAGCAGCGCATGGCACTGCGCGACATCCTCAAAAGCATCGGCGACCTCGAACGCCTCACCAACCGCGCCGTCGGGGGGCTGGCCACCCCACGTGAACTGGGCGCCATGCGCGAAACACTGCGCCGCCTGCCCGATGTGCGCGCCATCGTGGTCAGCCTGGCCGAGCGCCTGCATGCCGCAGGGCATCCCGTGCCGAAACCACTTCAACCCGACCGTCTCGACCTAGCCGAAGATGTGCTGGCCTTGCTCGACGCCGCGCTGGTGGACGATCCCCCCAACACGCGCACCAAATCGGGTTTCATTCGCCCGTCGTTTTCCAACGAGCTGCAAGAACTCATCGAAAAATCACGCCACGCCCGCGAATGGATTGCCAGCTTGGAGCAGATCGAACGTGAGCGCACTGGTATCAAGTCGTTGAAAGTGGGCTACAACAAGGTGTTTGGGTACTACATCGAAGTCACCAAAGCCAACACACACCTTGTGCCCGACGAGTACATCCGCAAACAGACGCTGGTCAACGCCGAACGCTATATCACGCCTGAACTGAAAGAGTATGAAACACTGGTGCTCAACGCAGAAGAACGCCAGATCGACCTCGAAAATCGCCTCTTCGAGCAGGTCATGCAACAAGTCGCCGCACACGCTCCGCGCCTGCTCCGCACTGCTCGCTTGCTGGCGCGGCTCGACGTTTTCAGCGCCCTGGCAGACGTTGCTGTGCGCCGCCGCTACGTGCGCCCTCATCTCCATGAAGGCGAGCGTATTCGCATCGTCGATGGGCGACACCCCGTGGTCGAGGTGATGATGAAGGATGAACCGTTCATTCCCAACGATACAGATCTCACCAACGACGCCTTCATCCACATCATCACAGGCCCGAACATGGCTGGCAAGAGCACGTATTTACGTCAAGTTGCGCTGATTGTGCTTATGGCGCAAATCGGTTCGTTTGTGCCTGCCGACGAAGCCGAAATCGGCCTGGTCGACCGCATTTTCACACGTGTGGGCGCGCACGACGAGATTGCCCGTGGGCAAAGCACCTTCATGGTCGAAATGGTCGAAACAGCGAACATCCTCAACCACGCCACCAACCGCTCGCTTCTGGTGCTCGATGAAATCGGGCGTGGCACCAGCACCTACGACGGCATCAGCATTGCGTGGGCGGTGGTCGAGTACATTCACAACAACCCCAAATTGCGCAGTCGTACTCTGTTCGCCACGCACTACCACGAGTTGACCGAGTTGGAAAAACGTCTGCCCCACGTGCGCAACTACAATGTTGCTGTTGTGGAAGAAGAAGGGCGCGTGGTCTTTTTGCACAAAATCGTGCCCGGCGCCGCAGACCGCAGTTATGGCATTCATGTGGCTGCCATTGCGGGATTGCCTCGGAGCGTCATCAAACGGGCGGAAGAAATCCTAGCCGACCTCGAAGCTGAAGCACGCGCCCCAGGTGGGCATCGCGAACGGGTGCGCTCCATTGTCGCCGGTGCAACGCAATTGCCGCTTTTCGCCGAACCGGAGCCATCGCCGGTGGAAGAAGCGTTGAAGCAGGTGAATGTGGACGAACTCTCGCCACTCGAAGCGCTGAATCTGCTCTACCGGCTGCAACAACTTGCCAAAGAACGCGAATAACACAAGAACGCCCCTGACATGGGGGCGTTCTTGTGCTTTGGCTTTTTGAGCCCAAAGGTTGGGCGGGGCAGGCACGCCCAAAAAGCCTCGAAGACGGGCCGAACCAGGCGGCGTTCCCCAGCGGGGGCCTAACCAAGACAAATCTCCAGCGGTGAGCACGCGTTCCAGGGGAACTGGCTGGAAGCGGTGATCGCCCCACCAGGCTGCCCGGTAGGTGCGCCACACGCTGCGCACGGTGTGGCGCCCGACACTCAGCGCGTGGACCGCTTTAGGCGCACCTCCGAAGTTGAGGAGGTTTTACTCAAGGAGCGACGCACCTGGCAGGTG
>WFOS01000089.1 GCA_015487975.1 Ardenticatena sp. | reverse complement strand
GCATTGGTTTTCCTCCCAAGCCGAGACGTTTCGCAGCCAGAACCGAGCGTCCAGCACGCCCTCTTCGAGGCCTGGCGCGTCTCTGGCTTGCTTTTTCCACGCTCCATCTCGTCTCTTCCCATCCCCCACCACGTTTTGGGTAATCACCAGTTTATGTCAGCTTTTCTTCCGACAATGCACACCGATAACGCCATACGTGCGTCTCGATGATCTCCTCGCTGCTGAGAGCATCGAGTTGTAAGTACCACGCCGCCGTATCCAGCACCGCATCCAGCGGAAGCAACCCAACCAATTCGCTTCGTTCTACCAACACTCCATAGCGGGCTGCTTCACGCCGCACCATCTCCATCACACGCGGCAATGGCGTATGCCGAAAATCCGTGAGATTCATCGAAACTTGTGCACGCCCATCCACCAACATCCCCAGCGCTTGTACCCCCCGCAAGCCACCTGACGAATGACGTACCGCACGAGCAATACGCTCGGCAATGCGTACGTCATTCGTGGTCAAAAATACGTTCCACGCAATCAAAAAATCACGTGCTCCCACTGCCGTAGCACCGGCCGGGCCCAATCGCGCAGGCCCCACATCTGGTGCACGTTGGGGGTCATGTTGGATAGCCTCGACAAGGGCCTCGTATCCACCTCGTCGAATGGTTGCCAGGCACCGTCGGTCTGGACGCTGTGCGGCTGCACCATACAGGTAGACGGGAAGTCCCACCTCTTCGGCCAAACGACACGCAACCCGTCGCGCCACCTGCACGGCATCATCCAACGTGGCACCATCCAGCGGAACGAATGGGATGACGTCTGCCGCGCCAATACGTGGGTGTTCCCCCTTGTGTTGGCGCATGTCAATCAGGTCGGCAGCAACTTTCGCAGCCTGCACGGCAGCCTCTTCTACCGCCTCTGGGGGCCCGATGAAGGTGATGACCGAACGGTTGTGGTCGGCATCCATGTGCAGGTTGAGCACGCGCACACCAGGCACCGCAGCAATGGTATTCCAAATCGCTTGCACAACCTCGGAGCGGCGCCCTTCACTGAAATTGGGAACGCATTCGAGCAAAGGGGATGACGTTGGCATGTTCGTTCGTCCTTTCTTCTTTGTGTTCGTTCTGTGGCACGGACAGGCCTTGGTGATACAATTGGAGTCCATGCGCATTTTTCATATCATGTGGAGCAGAAAACTTCAAACAGAGAAAGGTGACCTGAACGATGCATGAACGATACCTCGCCCACCGTATTCGCGGTATGGGGACAACCATTTTTGCTGAAATGAGTGCCCTAGCGGCACGCCATCAGGCTGTCAATTTGGGGCAGGCATTCCCCGATTTTGCTGGGTTCGAGGTGGCCAAAGAAGCCGCCTGCGCCGCCATCAGCGCCGACATGAACCAGTATGCCCCCTTGACAGGGCAACCTGCCTTGCGTCACGCCATCGCCGAACACGCCGCACGCTTCTACGGCATGCAGGTTGACCCCGATGCACACATCACAGTGACGGCCGGCGCCACCGAAGCGATTTTTGCGACATTGTTGGGGTTGGTCGAGGCGGGCGATGACGTCATTCTTTTCGAGCCATTTTACGACTCGTACCGCCCGGCCGTCGAGATGGCGGGGGGCACGGTGCAGGTGGTGACGCTTCGTCCGCCTACGTTCGCCCCTGACCCCGACGACGTACGCGCGGCTTTCTCGCCACGCACGAAGGCCATCGTGTTCAACACACCCCACAATCCAACGGGGCACGTGTTCACCGAAACAGAATTGCGCCTGATTGCCGACCTTTGCCAGGAGCACGATGTGATTGCCATCACCGATGAAGTGTACGAACACATCGTCTTCGACGGACATCGTCACGTGCGTCTGGCCACCTTGCCAGGCATGTGGGAACGCACCATCACCATCAGCAGCGCTGGCAAAACATTCAGCCTGACAGGCTGGAAAATCGGTTGGGCGATTGCCCCTGAGCATCTTACGGCTGCGGTACGCCGCACACACCAGTTCATCACCTTCGCGGTCGCCACGCCACTGCAAGAAGGTATCGCCGCCGCATTGCGCGAAGCCGAATCCCGTGGCTACTACGAGCACCTGGTCGCCGATTACACCGCCCGCCGCGATTTTCTCTGCACACGCTTGCGCGAGGTGGGGCTGACGGTCTTCGAACCGCAAGGCACCTATTTCGTGCTCACCGACATAACTCCATTGGGGTTCGACGATGACGTGGCATTCTGCCGCTTCCTGACAACTGAGATAGGCGTCGCTGCCATTCCACCCTCAGCGTTTTATGTAAACAAAGAAGCGGGGCGGCATCTGGCACGGTTCACCTTCTGCAAGACGTGGAAAACGCTGGAAGCCGCCGCCGAACGGTTGCGCCATCTTCCCGCGCGGGTGTAACCATGCGTCGCATCCGGTGGCTCATTCTGGTTTTTGCGCTGGTCGGCATCGTGGCAACGACATGGACGATTGCCACGATACGTCCTCGCCTGCATACGCTGTTGCGCCAGCAAACCGGCGAAGAAGAGTGGCGTGCCCAGATACGCGGCCTGGGGCATTTGCTCAGCGGCTCTCTGCGCCCGCGCCCTGATGATGCGCCCTACGAACCGGTTGCCCACGCCGGGTTGTATCCCTTCGGAGTGAACACCTTTTTGCAAACCGAAGCCGATCCCGGCCGTGTGGAACGCACGCTGCAAATGATCGAAGAGGCTGGCTTCCGCTGGATTCGCCAGGAATTCCCCTGGGAAGACATCGAAATTCACCGCAAAGGGTGGTTCGTGGATTTGCGGAATCACGAAATTCGCAATGCGTGGCGCAAATACGATTACATCGTCGAACGTGCCGAAGCGCACAACATTGCCATCATCGCGCGGCTGTCCAACCCGCCCGCATGGAGCCGCGCTGCCGGCAATGACGTGGGACCACAAGCACCCCCCGACCGGCTGGAAGATTATTGCGACTACGTGCAGGCAGTGGCATCGCGCTACAAAGGGCGCATTCGCTATTACCAGATTTGGAACGAACCCAACATCTACCCCGAATGGGGCACGTATGCCATCAGTCCAGAGCAATACGCCCGTCTGTTGCAAACTGGCTACACCTGCATCGAAGCCGTTGACCCAGATGCGGTGATCCTCACCGCGCCGCTAGCACCGACCATCGAACTGACCCAGCGCGATTTCAACGATTTTCTCTTTTTGCAACGCCTGTACGATGCGGGCGCGGCAGCGTGGTTCGACGTGCTTGCGGTCCAGGATTACGGATTATGGAGCGGCCCCTATGACCGACGTATGCGGCCACGTGTGCTCAATTTCTCACGCCCCATCTACATTCGCGACATCATGCGCCGCAATGGCGACGGACAAAAAGCCATCTGGCTGAGCGAGATGGGCTGGAATAGCACCCCCGAAGGCATTTTGCCACTCTTCGGACGCACGTCAGAAGAATTGCGTGCCCGCTACGCGGTCGAAGCCTTCGAGCGTGTGCAGCGTGAATGGCCGTGGACCGGCGTCATGACCTACTGGTTCTTCAAACAGGCTGATGAGAGCGAAAAAGAGCAGCCGCAATACTACTTTCGACTTGTCGAACCGGATTTTACGCCGACTGCCACCTACAACGCCATCAAAACCTATCTGACGACGTTGCAACCCACGCTCTACCGCGGCTATCACCAGGAAGACCACTGGGCGCTGGTGTATGCTGGCCCATGGCAAACCGTGCATGATGAGGCGGCTGTGCTAGGAGCATACCGTCAGGCTGAAGCAGGTGCCACGCTCACGTTTGGCGTCGAAGGTGAGCGTGTGGTGCTCATGCTCCGCCCAGAAACCAGTGCCGTCGTGGAATTCTCGCTGGATGAGCAAGCCCCTCGCCGCATCGAAGTGACGCCAGGCGCTGCCGACCCTCTCCCCCTGGTCGTGGCGGAAGCCCTGGGCGAAGGTCGCCACACAATTCGCATCACCGTTCTCGATGGCGTTTTCAACGTGGATGGTGTGTTGGTGTATGGGCCATAGAGCGCCAGGAAAGGAACGTCGCCGATGAGGTCATTCGACCGACGCCCCAAATCCATCACACCGCCCACTCATGCCAGATATCATGCGTCGTGGTTCAGTGCGATACGCTTCTTTGGCATACTCTTTCTGGTGCTGGCCGTGTCCCTCATCTGGTTGCGTTGGGACCACATGCCCACCCGTGTTCAGATTCTTCCGCGCTACATCGAAACCGAATGGCGCAAACGGCAACCCCACCCCGAGTTTGTGCCTACGCCCGTCCTGGCCACACCTATCGAACCCCCGGCCGTTGCGATTGCGCCACCCACACCATTGCATCCCCCGTCCCCTACGGCGACGCCATCCACAGCCCGTTCAACACCCACCCTGCCCCCCTTGCCCGCGCAGGTGATGCTCTCGGGCGTGCGCCACGAATATCAGCGGTGGAACAACTGCGGCCCCGTTACGATCGGCATGGCCCTCAGTTTCTTCGGACGTTTCGACACGCAAGACCAAACCGCCCCCACCTTGAAACCGAACCCCGACGACAAAAACGTCAGCCCCGAGGAACTCGCCACCTATGCCAAGCGCATCGGGTTTGTGGCACATGTGGGGGTGGCGGGCGATATTGCGCTTCTGAAACGCCTTCTCACCGCGCAATTCCCCATCATCATCGAAACATGGTCCTAACTTCCTGCTTCAAAAAGACATTTGCGCACTGTAACGTATACCAACATATCGGCGCATCGAAGATGCCTGGGGACATGTTCCTTCTTCATCACACTGAGGCACCAAGCACACAGAGACGAGAGCACGGTCTCACCCTTTGCCCGGCGGCTATGTTGGGCGTCGCGTGAACAGGCAGGTGCGACATGCGTCGCACCTGTAATTACAGATCGAATGGCAAGAAGAGGTGGACGGCAGGAGCAGCCGCCGACATTGACACCAGCCCAGCAAGAGGCATTGAAAGCGCGGGCGGCAGAAGGGGCCTTTCGGACGATATACGATGCCGTCGAGTGGGTGCGAGAGACGTTTGGGGTGGCATACACCTATTGGGAGATGTGGTC
>WFOS01000088.1 GCA_015487975.1 Ardenticatena sp. | reverse complement strand
GAGATCAGCTCAGGAGGTGCGTCGCACCTCTGGCAGGTGCGACGCACCTTGAGTCAGGCGGGGTGTGTTTGTATCCCTCGCTGCGCTGGCGCCGTCGGTCTGGAAACAGACGGGCGAATGGACGCCAACATGCGCTCAGCGCGTCCTGTGTGGCTTGTGCCACCTCTTCGCTTGTTTGCAGCGATCTGGGGAATCACCAGACAAGCCACCTGAACACAGAGGGATTGCCCTTTTTCTGACGCAAACGAAAAACACCCACCATCTGGTGGGCGCTTTTGGGACAACATCCTTCAAACTGTTTGCGGCGAGGGGGTGTAGAAAAGATTTTCCTTCTTCAATTTCATGCGTTCTTTCGCACTGACGACGGTCGTCCCACGGAAGTGGAGCACATCGGGTTCGACTTCGTAGGTGTAGTGGCGACGCTGCCAGCCATCTGGGGGCCAGTAATGCACCAGGTCGAATTGAATGATCTGGTTTTCTTCGTCGATGGTCTCGTTCAACAGCCATGCGGGATATTTTTCATCAAGCAAAACGCGGATTTTGGCATCCCGCGCTGCACGCCACGCAGCAAATTGGTCGCTCATGTGTACCTCCTTTATTCATCCCGACACATTCGGGCACATTCTACGGCAATTTGTTCGTGAAGCAAGGGTTATTCCTGGATTGGAGCAGGTCTGTGTGCGAGGGTGGTGAGCAGCCACCACCAGACCAGTAATATGCCCACCCACAGTCCGGCCACGAGGAGAGGGGCAAGCGAAAAGATGTTGACGAAGGCAGCCGCATGGGTGCCCAACAAGATGAGCATGGCAGTGCGGGCGTGGGGTGTCGTTTCGACCATACGCCAGATGAGTGGCGCTATGACGACAAGCAGGAACAAATCATGCAAGAAACTGTGTGGTGTGAAGAGCAATGTTGCGACGATTGCCGCGGCAAAAGCGAGTGTATCGCTGGATGTATGCAACCAGAGACGCACCAGGAGCATGAGAATGATGAATGCGCCGATTCCCCACGCAGGCCATGCCCAATGCTCGGGAATGCCAAGGGCAGAGAAAACACCGAAAAAGTTTGGCATACGTGTTGGTGGAATACCGTAGGAACCGGTTGCTTCGGCGGTGAAACGCAGCATATCCCACCACCCAAGCAGGCTACGCCACCCGGTGATGAGACTTGTGAGGAGGAGGAGTGTGCCCCCCCCCAGAAAGAGCCCTCGTATGGCGGCACGGTCGCGACGCCAAAGGATCCAAAGCCAAACGAATGTTCCTAATTGCGGCTTGATCAGAAGCCATGCCCAAAGAAAGCCGGCGACTGTACGGGAACCATGTCGCCAAGACCACCAACCCGCCACAAGCAGGCAAGCGCTCAATGCAACTGGTTGGCCTTGCAGAAGAACCATCCAAGTGATCGGCCACATGAACAGAAACCAGACGAACATTCCTTTCGCTTCTATTTCCGAGAATCGGGCAATGAGGAGCACGCATCCGATGTTGGTGAACAGCCAGAGCCAGTAGGCCTTTGCAAGCGGAAAGAAAGCGAGCCATTGGGTTATGATGGCAAGAAAAGGTGGGTAGTTGTACAAGAGAACACCATCGGCATAGGTCCACCCAAAAGGGGCGAGGATGGTGCGTTGCAAATCAGTTTGGCGTGCCATATCGTACAACTCGGTCGGCGCCTGGCGTACAAGGAGCGCACCGGTATAGAAGGCAGTGAAATCGCCCGGCCCCAAGAGGAAGCCGGGCATATGCTGCTGCAGGATAAAGACACCCAACAATGGCAATGTGGCAATCAGCCCAGCGGCATACAGACGCCACCAGCGACACAGAGACGCAGGCGGGGAATACACGTTGGCCATGCCCTACGCCTCGCGCCAGATGGTCTGCTCTGAACCCGGCCCAACCGAGACGATCGTCACCGGGGCACCGGCCAGGTCTTCGATAAAGTGCAGATACTCGCGTGCGGCCTGTGGCAGGTCGTCCCAGGTACGTGCCCCCGTGATATCTTCCCGCCAACCAGGCAATGTTTCATAGACGGGGCGGCAACGTTCCAGCCCGTCCATCTGGGCAGGATACGCATCCAGGTGTTCGCCATCCAGATCGTAGGCAACAGCCACGGGAATACGGTCCAGCCCGGAGAGGATATCGAGCTTGGTGACTGCCAGTTCGGTCAGCCCGTTGAGCTGGGCACTGTACCGCAAGGCAACGCCATCGAGCCAGCCCACACGGCGCGGGCGGCCAGTCGTCGTCCCGAACTCGTCCCAGGGGTTTGCTCCCGTGCCCCGCAAACGCACCGCCTCTTCGCCGTGCACTTCGGTGGGCATAGGGCCGCCCCCCACGCGCGTTTGAAACGCTTTGACGACGCCAATGACGCGCGTAATGTCGCGCACCCCCACGCCAGCACCGGTGAGCACGCCGCCAGTCGTTGGGTGGCTGCTAGTGACGTAGGGATAGGTACCGTGGTCCAAGTCCAGCAAGGTGCCTTGTGCCCCCTCGAAAAGCACCGAGCACCCTTCTTGCAGCGCCGCATGAACGGGAGCGAAGGCATCGCCAATGAAATCGGCCAATGCATCACGCCACTGGCGGGCTTTGTCCAGCATGTCGTCGAGGGAAACCGGCGGCTGTTGTAACACCCCCGTCAGCGTGGCATTGGCAAAGAGCAGTGCATTTTCGAGCCGTTCGGCAAGCGTGGCTTCGTCCAACAGCAAATCACGGGCACGAATGCCCCGCCGCGCAGCTTTGTCGGTATACGCAGGGCCGATACCGCGCCCCGTGGTGCCAATCGCGCGATTACCGCGCACCGATTCGACACCCCGGTCGAGAAGGCGGTGGTAGGGGAAGATGAGGTGGGCATTGCCGCTGAGCACCAGGCGGCTCAAATCCACTCCGGCGTCGCGCAGTATGGCCATTTCGCGCAGCAATTCGTCGGGGTCGATGACCATGCCATTGCCCATGTACGCGCGGACGTGCGGGTAGAGCACCCCACTTGGAATCTGGTGCAGTTTGAATGTTTGTCCTTCGTGCACAACGGTGTGCCCGGCATTGGGACCGCCGCTAAACCGCACCACAACGTCGGCCTGTCCCGAAAGTAGATGGGTCATTTTGCCTTTGCCTTCATCGCCCCATTGGGCGCCAATAATGGCTGTTCCGGGCATATGTCATCTCCTTCCTGTCTACGTTCAATCCACAAAACGGTACTTGATGAGCGTCCAGAGCGCTATCACCCCATCACGCCAGGTGATTTTCTTGCCCTCTTCGTATTCACGGCCGTTATAACTGATGGGCACTTCGTAGATGCGATATCCTCGTTTCAGAACTTTGGCAGTAATTTCGGGCTCGAATTCGAAGCGGCGCGACCGCAGTGGAATGGGGCGAATGACGTCGGTGCGAAAAACTTTGTAGCATGTTTCCATGTCGCTCAAAATGGAATCATAAAGAATGTTCGTGACGAACGTGAGCACTTTATTGCCCACCATGTGCCAAAACAGCATCGCCTTGCGGGGACCGCCCAGAAAACGGCTTCCATAGACAACGTGCGCCCGTCCTTCCAAAATCGGTTCGAGAAGTTTAGGGTATTCGCGTGGGTCGTATTCTAAATCAGCATCCTGAATGAGCACGATATCGCCGGTGACATTGTTGAGTGCGGTGCGAACGGCGGCCCCTTTCCCCTGGTTGTAGGTGTGGAAGAAGACACGAATGTCGCCACGGCGGGCTTCTTCGCGCAAAATTTGGGGCGAAGCATCGGTTGAACCGTCGTCTACAACGATCACTTCTCGTTCCAACCCGGCAGTAGGGGCCTGACGGACACGTTCCAGAATATCGCGGAGTGTACGTTCTTCGTTGAAAACGGGGATGATGATGGAAAGTTTCGTCGGCTTTCGATGCTCCATGAACGTTTCGGAAACCCTTGTCATGATTTGGATTGATGCGCGGCGTATTATAGAAGCAGTTGAAAGGTGAGCAATTTTGGCAAATACAAACAAGACACCCCGCCAGGTGCGACGGGGTGTCGGACGTAGCGTCGGATGGAAGGCTTGCAAGTCGCTTTCCGCGTCTCAGGCAAACGTACCCGCACCTATGGGCGCGTCCACGGGTCGAACAAGCGGTCCCACTCCTGCAATGCGTAGCGGTCGGTCATCCCCGCGATGTAGTCGGCGACGACGCGGTGTAGCGAGACAGGCCCAATGCGCTTCTGGACTTCCTCGGGCAATTGAGCGGGGTCCAGCACGTAGGCGTTGAACAAATCGCGCAAGACACGCTGCGATTTGGCAGACATACGCACGACGCGATAGTGGCGGTACATGTTTTCGAAGAGGAAGCGTTTGAGCTGGCGGCTCTTTTCGCGCATTTCAGGCGACATCGAGACAAGCGGGCGCCCAAATTCGCGCACGTCCTGCACCGAGCGAATGTTGTTTTCGCCCAGGGTCTTGTGGGTGTGCTGAACGAGGTCGGTGACAAGCAGGTTGATCAGTTTGCGAATCACACGGTGGCGTGTGAGTTCGCTCCACGGTTCGCCGACCAATCCGTAGGCTTCGTGCCAGAGCGCCACATCCGAATCCATCATCTGCTCGAACGAGAGAATGCCGCTTCGCAACCCATCGTCCAGGTCGTGGGTCGAATAGGCAATTTCGTCGCAGTAGTTGACCACTTGGGCTTCGAGGGTGGGTTGCCACCCTGGACGGTAGGCACTCGCGTCAGCGTAGTCGTAGTCGGTTTCATGCTTGACGATGCCTTCGCGCACTTCCCAGGTCAGGTTGAGCCCAGGAAAGTCGGGGTAGCGGTGTTCCAGTTCGGTGACGATACGCAAGGTTTGTTCGTTGTGGTTGAAACCGCCATGGTCGGCCATGAGTTCGTTGAGCACGTCTTCGCCCGAATGTCCAAACGGGGTGTGCCCCAGGTCGTGCGCCAGGGTGATGGCTTCGGTCAGGTCTTCGTTCAACCCCAGGGTGCGAGCGATGGTGCGCCCAATCTGCGCCGCTTCCAGCGTGTGGGTCAGGCGGGTGCGGTAGTAATCACCTTCGTAATTGATGAAGACCTGCGTTTTGTATTCGAGGCGGCGAAACGCGGTCGTGTGAATGATGCGATCGCGGTCTTTCTGGAAAGCGGTGCGGTAAGGGTGTTCATCGTCGGGATACTCGCGCCCCAGGGTTTGGCTGGAGCGCATGGCGTAGGGAGCGAGAATCTGCTCTTCGATCCGTTCGAGTTCTTCACGACTGCGCATGAGCAAAGCCTCCTTGCTTTTTGGGTCGCTTCTCTATCTGACAAGACAGGGCGAGTATAGCACATCTGTGTTCTGGCGACATGTGAGGCGCCTTTTTTGCCATTGGCAATGTAACCTTTTGCCCTCTCGCTGCATCTAAGAGAGTGAAAACATGTTCAATGGGAGGAAAAACCATGCCGAAAATTTCAGCCAAAGACCGAGCCTATCTGCAAGAAGCCTTTGCATCGCTGACGAATCCTGTCACACTGGTGCTCTTCACCGGCAAAGAAGGGTGCCCCTACTGCGGCGATACACGCGAAATCCTGGAAGAAGTAGCACAATTGTCCGACAACATCACGCTCGAGGTGCTGGACATCGAGGAACATGCCGACAAAGCCGAAGCCTACGGCGTGGACAAAGTTCCAGCTACGCTTGTGTTGGGGGGCGAAACGGATTACGGCATCCGCTACTACGGCATTCCAGCGGGCTACGAGTTCGCTTCGCTGGTAGAAGATATCCTTATGGTCGGGCAGGGGCAAAGCAAGTTGAGCGAGACGACCAAAGAAACCCTGAACTCGTTGCAAAAACCCGTTCACATCCAGGTGTTCGTCACACCGACATGCCCGTACTGCCCACAGGCGGTTTCGCTGGCGCACCAGATGGCGTTCGAAAGCCCGCTGGTACGCGCTGACATGGTGGAAGCCATGGAGTTTCCCGAACTGGCAGACCGCTACAACGTCATGGGCGTCCCCCGCATTGTCATCAACGAAGACTGGCACATCGAAGGCGCTGTGCCCGAAGAGTACATGCTCCAGGGGGTCTTACAAGCCCTTGGCGAACCCATTGCCTAACACCCAGGCAGGCTTCCGCGATGCTGGTACCCTCCTGTGCAATGGCCCCGCAACGAAGCGGGGCCATTTTGCATTTGGCGCAAGGTCGCCACAATTCAACCAACTTTCACCAATTCAACACGCAAAGGGATAACCAGCCATGCTTGTGCGCATAAGTGTGTTTCTCGTCATTTTGTTGAGCCTTGCTGCCTGTGGTGGCGCCACATCATCCCCCGCTGTTGCGCCATCCCCCATCCCTACACTCGATACCAGTCGCGCCCTCGTATCTCTGGACGAGATCGTCTTCGACGTGTTGCAGCCCATCAATCGGCGTGTTCCGCTCAGTGCCGCCGACCCCGCCTTTATTGCCGCCGTTTTCGACACGGTGCCACCTCTTTACGAAGATGATGTGGCATTCGAGGCCGCCGATGCAGCAACCTGGCTCACGCCCGACGATATCGTCATCGGCTATGCCGATGGGCAGGACGCATGGGCGTTCCCCCTGCGTATCCTCAACTATCATGAGCTCATCAATGCCACATTGAATGGCACGCCTGTGCTCGTCTCGTACTGCCCACTTTGCTATAGCGGGGCTCTTTTCAGTCGCCAGCTGGACGATGGGCGCATACTCACGTTTGGCAACAGTGGCGCTTTCTACGCCAACGACGTCGTCATGGTAGACCACGAAACCGGTTCGTACTGGTACCACATCGCGGGGCAAGCCATCGTCGGGCCACTGACGGGGCAGCAGCTGGACCTTCTCCCCAGCAATACACTCACATGGCGCGAATGGCGCACCCAACACCCCAACACGCGCGTGCTCGCCCGTCCAGCCTTCAACCGCCCCTACGCGTTCGATCCCTTCCTCGGGCTGACCGAATTCCTTGGCACCCCCGTCAGCACCATCCCAATGGAGCGCACGCTCCAAGGTGTACGAATGCCCACAGCACAGCCTGTGCTAGTGCTCACCATTGGCGAACAGTGGCGAGCGTACCCCCTCCCCCGCGGCGACACGCCACAGGTCTGGCATGACACCGTAGCAGACACACCAGTCGCCATCTTCATCACCCAGCAAGCCAATGGTCCCGTGGCACGTGCCTACGATACCCGCCTGGCAGGCCGCCCCCTCACATTCGCGGTAGATGGCACGCAGTGGCGCGATCACGAAACAGGTTCTCGCTGGACCTTCGAAGGCCTTGCCGCAGAGGGCGATGCAGCCGGGCAACGGTTACATCTGTTGTCCGACCGCATCACGCCCTGGTTTGTCGCCGTCTCATCGATCCCTGGTATCGACGTCTTTTCCCCGCCGAACGAATAAGGGGGCACAGCCATGCCGTGCCCCCTTGTTGCTGTGGTGTGTTCCATTCATCGTTTGAGTGTGGCCACCGTCGGCGTCAGATCGAACATCCAAAAGCCAAGTGGCAACCCAACAATCGTCAGACAGAGGAAATACGCGACTTCGATCCACAAGGCACTCAACCACCACCCCACCAACACAAACCACAGCGCCCGCACGATGAACGGGCGTTGGGGTGTCTCGACCACCACCTGCCGCCCCGCCGCAACCATCACACGCTGCGGCGGTTTCCGCAGTGCCATGATGGTGGGTACGCTGTTGAGCATTTTCGCCCCCAGCGGTATCCCGATGATCGTCAACATGGCAATCCACGCCAACCCAATCCAGATTTGCCCCAGCCACCACCCTACAAAGGCAAACCAGAGCAGTTGCCACAAACAGCCAGGGCTTTCGCGGATCTCGATCACCGTTTCGCGTGCTTCACTCATCATACACCCCCATTGAAATTATCGGCCACTCTGTTTCTACCCGAAAACTCACTGCTGAGTTGCGCCCGTCCCGGTCCCACCTTTTGCATCCTCATGCTACAATCTTTCACCACACTCAGACAAAAGGAGCAAGCGAACAAGCCATGGTTCACAATAGCTGGTGGTCTTTGCTGCGCTATGATGAGAACGCACGCCCGCATGTGGACCGTACCCTGCTGCGGCGCGTTGCCCGCTATGCTCGCCCCTACTGGCGCGACATCCTGGCCATGCTGACGCTCATCATCAGCATTTCGGTGCTCGAACTCATTCCCCCGCTGCTCTACCGCGACCTGTTCGACACTGTTCTGCCCAACGGTGACCTGCGCCGCCTGAACTGGCTGGCGCTTGGCATGGTAGGCATCCCTGCGCTGACCGGTATCCTTGGGGTTGCCCAGCGCTATTTCAGTGCCCGTGTGGGCGAAGGCATCATCTTCGATCTGCGTCAGCAAATGTTCGAACACCTGCAACGCATGCCGCTGCGCTTCTTCACCCACACCAAAGCAGGTGACATCATCTCACGGTTTAGCAACGACGTGGTCGGAGCGCAAAGCGCCATCACGGGCACCATTCCCAACATCATCACCAACATCGTCATGCTCGTTTCGACGCTTGTCATCATGTTTTCACTCGAATGGCGGCTCACCCTGCTTTCGATCGTGGTGGTCCCGCTCTTCTTGATGCCTGCACGGCGCGTTGCTCGCATTCTGCGCCGCATCCGGCGCGAACGCATGCACCTCAACGCCGAGTTGAGCAACCGAATCAACGAGACACTGAGCATCAACGGCGCACTTCTGGTCAAAATTTTTGGGCGCCAGCAGGATGAAATTGCCCGCTTTCGCACCATCAACCAGGGGCTGGCAGAAACTGGCATCCGCGCGGCACTGGTAGGGCGCTGGTTTTTCGTCGGTATCGGGCTGGCCAGCGCCATCGGTACTGCGCTGGTCTATTGGGTGGGGGGCTACCTTGCCATCAACCAGGCCATCAGCGCAGGCACCATCGTCGCCTTCGTGGCATACATCACGCGGCTGTATGGGCCCATCGGCGCCCTCAGCAACGTCCAAGTGGAATTTGCCACCAGTTTGGTGAGTTTCGAGCGCGTGTTCGAATACCTGGACCTGCCCGTCGACATCGAAGACGCCCCCAATGCCATAGACCTTCCCGACGTGCGCGGCCACATCCGCTTCGAGCATGTCTCCTTCCGCTACGATGCCCTGCCCAATGGCGAGTCCACCCCACAAAAGCGCGAATGGGCATTGCACGACATCACGTTCGAGATTCAGCCAGGGCAGCTCGTAGCGATTGTGGGGCCGAGTGGCGCGGGGAAAACCACGCTCACCTACCTGCTTCCCCGCCTCTACGATGTCACCGAAGGGCGCATCACCATCGATGGCCATGATGTCCGTTGCATCACCCAGGCTTCGCTGGCACGTCACATCGGTATCGTCATGCAGGAAACCTACCTTTTCCACGACACCATCCGTGCCAACCTGCGCTACGCCAACCCGAACGCCCGCGACGACGACCTGATTGCTGCCTGCCGTGCCGCCAACATTCACGATTTCATCATGAGCCTGCCCGACGGCTACGAGACCGTCGTGGGCGAGCGAGGCTACCGTCTCAGCGGTGGCGAAAAACAACGCATCGCCATCGCGCGGCTCATCCTCAAAAATCCGCGCATCCTCATCCTGGACGAAGCCACCGCGCACCTCGATTCACAAAACGAAGCGCTCATCCAGGCAGCGCTGGAACCGCTCTTCGAAGGGCGCACCAGCCTGGTCATTGCACACCGACTTTCGACAATCCTCGAAGCCGATACAATCCTTGTCTTGAACGAAGGCTGCCTCGTGGAACAAGGCACACACGAGACATTGCTGGCACGTGGTGGCCTATACGCCCACCTCTACGAAACGCAGTTTCAGACGGAACCAGCCAACCCAACACGCTGACCGGGGCGCACCATGTTCTATATTTTCTTTGGCAAAGATGAACTGAGCCGCGATGAAGCGATCGCCAAACTGCTCGCCCGTGTGGAAGACCCCGCCACGGGTGACCTCAACATCAGCCGCCTCGACGGGCGGTCGCTCACATTCGACCAGCTACGTCAGGCGTGCGATGCCCTGCCCTTCCTCAGCGACCGCCGTATCGTCATCGTGCGCGATTTGTTGGCACGTTTCAAACAAGGCAACAAGGATTTTCACGACCAGTTGGTCGCGTATTTGCCCACCATGCCCCCTACGACGCGGCTCATCTTCATCGAAACCGACGTCGACAAGCGTTTGCGCATCTGGAAACTCGCGCAAGAACTGGCCAAAGACGATCCGCCCCGGGCATTCATCAAGGAATTCGCACTCCCAAGCGCCAAAGAACTGCCCCGCTGGATTGCCCAACGGGTGCAAAAGAAAGGGGGCCGTATTGACCTGCGGGCTGCCCACCTCCTCGCCGAAGTGATGGGGGAAGATACGCGCCTGCTCGACCAAGAGCTCGAAAAACTGGTGCTTTACGCCGACGGTGCGCCCATCACGGTGGAGATGGTACGCCGCATGGTCCCCTACACGCACGCAGCCAACATTTTTGCCATGGTGGATGCCATCGGCCGCCGACAACCTCGCCATGCCCTGCAAGCCTTACACCATCTTGTGAATGAAAATGCCGCCCCCACCTATCTGCACTACATGATGGCACGCCAAATCCGCCTCATCCTGCAAGTCAAAGACTTGCACGCCCAGGGCTATGATGAAAACGCCATCCGCGAGCGGCTTCGGCAGCATCCGTTCGTCATCAAAAAGCTGCTTGCCCAAAGCCGAAATTTCACCTTCGAAGAACTGGAAGCCGCTTTCGAGCATTTGCTGGCATGCGACATCGACATCAAAACGGGGCAAACCGACCCACTCATGGCGATCGAATTGCTGGTCTCGCGCCTGGCCGCGCGATAACTCCTCCCCCTCGCGCATTTGTCAAAACCACCACTTTCAGCCAAAGTGTGCATGCGGCTTCGGCCGCCTTCTTTTTGCACACCAACAATTTGGAAGGAGTCCGCACGTGTTCGAAAAAGGTTTGTCGTTCACCGTTTTCAGCCTTCTGTTGACGCTCATCCTGGCTGCATGTGGCGGTGGGGCGGAACCCCAACCTGCACCTGCCACAGCCACCACCGCCCCTACGTCCGAACCGGCCGCCAGCCAACCCGAACCAACACCCGAAGCGGCACTGCCTGAGCCAACACCACCCACCTACCCTCAGTGGGACGAACCGCCCCCCATGCAAATCGATCCCAACGCCATCTACGTCGCTACCATCGAAACCGAAAAAGGCGACATCCGCATCCAGCTGTTTGCCGACAAAGCGCCCAAAACCGTCAACAACTTCGTTTTCCTGGCCGAACAAGGCTTCTACGATAACACGACCTTCCACCGCGTCATTCCCGACTTTATGGCGCAGGGTGGCGACCCCAGCGGCACAGGCGCAGGCGGGCCGGGCTACACCTTCGAAGACGAAATCTCACCCGACCTCGTCTTCGATGGCCCAGGCTATCTCGCCATGGCGAACGCTGGCCCCAACACCAACGGGTCGCAGTTCTTCATCACCTACGCTGAAACCCCCTGGCTGAATGGTCGCCACACCATCTTTGGCAAAGTCGTCGAAGGTATGGACGTCGCGCTGCGCCTGACACCACGCGACCCGCAACAAAACCCCGACTTCGAGGGCGACCGCATTCACACCATCGAAATCGAAACTGTTGCCGAAAGCCTGCTGCCCCCCACACCCGAACCATCTCGCCCCGAATTGACCGACGGGCGCCCTCTGGCTGAGATTCCCGTCGAGGAACGCGCCAACCTGTTTACCGCGCGTCCCACCATGCAGATCGACCCTGCACGTTCCTACACTGCGCTCGTCACGACATCCAAAGGTACGTTCCGCGTGGCACTGGACACCCAGGCCGCCCCCGAAACGGTCAACAACTTCGTCGTTTTGGCGTCGCTCGGCTACTACGACGGCATGCCCATCGCGTTCGTCTCCGACGGGCAATTTTGGGTCAGCGGGTCGCCCCTCAAATCACCTGACAGCGACGTCGGCTACGTGCTGCCGTTCGAGAGCACTCGCCCCTATCTGGCCGGGACACTCTCTGCCTTCGTGCGCCAAGACCGCAACCTCCCAAGCGGGAGTCAGTTCGTCATCGTGCTGAGCGACTTGAACACCGACATGGCGCCCACAGGTGTTTTTGGCGAGATTGTCGAAGGGTTGGACGTGGCGCAAAGCATCACCGCTGAGGACATCATCGAACGCATCGAAATCGAATCCGAGTAGAACAAGCGAGGTGCGAAGATGAGTGCAAACAAACTTCCCAAAGCATTGCAAGAAATTGTGGACGATTTTGCGCTGGCCGATCGCCGCGAAAAGCTGGACCTGCTGTTGCAATACGCCGAAAGCTTGCCCCCGCTACCAGAACGCTACCAGGGCAAGCACGAAGAACTCGAAAGCGTTCCTGAATGCATGACGCCTGTCTTCATCGCGCTGGAAACGGACGACGAAGGCCGCCTGCACTACTACTTCGACATTCCGCCGAACTCGCCCACTGTGCGCGGTTTGGCTGCCATCCTCTACCATGGGCTCAACGGCGCCACTCCCGAAGACGTGCTCGCCGTGCCCGCCGATTTCTACTACCAGACAGGGCTGCAAGACGCCATCTCGCACCAGCGCCTGAACGGCTTTGCTGGCATGCTGGCCCATGTCAAGCGGCTGGCTGCCAAAGCGCTGGAATCCCGCGCCTGAACCACGCCCGCGGGGACGGTGCATCTCTGCACCGTTCCCGCGTTCTCCTCGGTTTGCCTTCTCCATCCCTCGACGGCATTTTGGGGGAACGTTTCCCTCACGACCATCATCCATGTGCAGTGGCGTCAGCAAATCGCTACCGACACGGTCATCTTCACGCCTCTCACGCCGCTGCGTTTGGGCTACACCATCACGATCGCCGATCACGTGCAACAAATGCCCACGGTGTGGACATTCACCACAACACCCTATCGGCTCTTCTTCCCGCTCACCATCAAACAGCCATAGACTCCGTACAACGCAAAACGCCCCGCCATGCTGGCGGAGCGTTTTTTGGGGCCAACAGGCAGAGACCATCGTTTTCACAAAAGAAAAAAGCCCCACATGCGGGGCTGGTATGTAAGAAGCCACCGGTCGGACTCGAACCGACGACCTGCTCATTACGAGTGAGCTGCTCTACCGACTGAGCTACGGTGGCATTCAGAGCGGGCGATGGGACTCGAACCCACGACCTTCTCCTTGGCAAGGAGACGTTCTACCACTGAACTACGCCCGCCTGAGTGCTGAGGCCCAGACTCGAACTGGGGACCCCCGCGTTTTCAGCGCGGTGCTCTACCAACTGAGCTACCTCAGCGCGTCACAGCGCCGAGAATTATACGATGCTGAGGGGTTTTGTCAAATGTTTGTTGCTACTGCTGCTTGGACACCCCATCCTCGGGAAAATCGCGCACCCGATACGTCTAGGCACAAGAGGCCGATGGCCTTCGTGCCATCCCTCTTTCCTACGATTCTTGCTCGGCACCGCTTCCACAAAACTTTCGAAAAACGCCAAACATGTCTCTATCGCTTCACGCAATCACTGGTATTTGAGACGGATACACTGCCAGGCATAGGTGAAGACGAGCATGCAACCATTTATGTCACTGGTGATTACCCAGATCTCTGCACGGCGAGTGAAAGGGGTGAGCAAGGGATACGAAAGCACCCCGCCTAACCTCGAGAGGCACGCACGCCTGACGTTACTTAAGGTGCGACGCACCTGCCAGAGGTGCGTCGCACCTCCTGATCTGATCTCCAGCGGTGCGCACGCGTTCCAAGGACCAGCGGCCCCTGCCCCCAGCGTGTCGGCGGCCGAAGGCCCCCCTCGTGAGCCTTCACGCGCGATAAGCGACCAATACCAGAACGGCATAAGCCCAGCGCTCCACTCCCGTTCTCCCCGCCCCAAGACCATCAGCACCGGCGTGATGGTGTGGTACCCGAAACGCAGCACCTCGGCCACCAACCACCCGTCTGTTTCCAGACCGACGGTTCCAGCGTAGCAAGGGATACGAAAGCACCCCGCCTGACCTCGAGCGGCACGCACGCCTGACGTGGGGCTACCCGACCATCACGGCCTCGGTGGTGAACCTCGCGCATCCAGCCACCACGTATGCGCATTGGTTTTCCTCCCAAGCCGAGACGTTTCGCAGCCAGAACCGAGCGTCCAGCACGCCCTCTTCGAGGCCTGGCGCGTCTCTGGCTTGCTTTTTCCACGCTCCATCTCGTCTCTTCCCATCCCCCACCACGTTTTGGGTAATCACCAGT
>WFOS01000087.1 GCA_015487975.1 Ardenticatena sp. | reverse complement strand
GCTCTGTTTTTCCTCGATTGTGTGGGGGGCATGGTCAGTTGCAATGCAATCGACCACATCCAGATTTGCCCATAACGCCTCACGGTCGGCACGGGTTGCCAGGCGAGGGCGCATATCCCCAAACGCCCCCAAGCGAGGCACATCGTCCTCAGTGAGCCAGAGATGATGAGGCGTGACCTCACAGGTGACGGGGAATCCGCGTGCCTTGGCCAGCCGAATTGCCTCGATTTCAGCGGCGCGACTCACATGGCAAAAATGGACGTGTGTGCCTGTGAGTGCCGCCAGTGCTGCCAGCGCCGGTACGAACAGCCCTTCGGCATGCACGGCCACAGGGCCAGCCCCACGCCAGTGGCGCAGATGGTGCATGACCACCGCCAATGATTCGACCCGCAATGGTCCAAACGTATCGTTGACGTAGATTTTCAGCCCGGCGGCACGGCGTTGTAACGAGGGCGCAAAAGGCGCATTGGTATCGGTCGCTCCCAGGAAAATGCCATAGTCGCACCGTGCTCCTTCGCGTGCGCGGGTTTCAGCCAGGGCAAACGTTTCGGCATCGATGATGGGTGGGGTGGTATTGGGCATGGCAAGCACCGTCGTCACACCACCAGCCAGCGCGGCAGCTGTTCCGGTCGCAAACGTTTCTTTGTGTTCACCACCCGGTTCACGCAAATGCACATGCACATCGATCAATCCAGGCAGCCGCATCATTCACTCCTTGTCGAGATAACAAAAAGGGCAACTCTTGACGAGTTGCCCTGAAAAAATCATTGGCCTGACGGCTGAAGAGCCGTGCTCCATCGAAGATATGCGTATGTCGGCGATAGACAGTCCACATAAAAAATCCCGGCCTGTTGCGATTGCCGGGATTGCATGCTACACCAGTTTCGTATCTTTGCCAAATCACCCCTCGAGAACGGGTATCGATTTGCCAAACCACTTTGCTTCTGTGTAGAATGCCACACAGCCGAAGCAAAATACGCAGGGGCATATGAAACGCATTGGGGAACTGTCAGCCGAATTGGATGTTTCACCACATACAATCCGCCGTTGGGTGGAGATGTTTGCCGCTTTTTTCAGCCCCGAGGCACGTCGAACCTACCGCTACACCGAAGACGACGTAGCGACTCTCCACACCATCGCCCGCCTACACCGTGAAGGGCGCTCCACTGACGAGATTACTCGCGAGCTTGGTGGCGCAACCAGCGCTCCTTTCTTCCTGACGCGTTCTTCGCAGGAAACGAGCGATGATACACTGACGCATCTGCTCGCGTATGTGCAAGAAACGCATCACTCGTTGCTCAACACGCAGCTCGCCAACCGCGACTTGCTGGCGGTGATCGTACAAGACAACTTTGCGCTCAAAGAAGAGAACACTCGCTTGCGGCGGCGCATTCAAGCATTGGAAGAAGAGCTGAGCCGTCTCAAAGAAAGCGACTGGAATCACCGCCTTGCACTAGAAGAGCGCCTCGCCCTCCTCGAACGTCAACTCGAAGAGGCCAAACCCTGGTGGAAACGCCTGCTGGGGCGTTGAAAAGAAGGAGCGCACCGCTATGTGGATTGACATCGTGCTATTGCTGATACTCATCGGCTCTATGCTCGCTGGGTTTTCGCAAGGCACAGTCTGGCAACTCGTCAACATTGGCGCGCTCTATTTTGGGCTGAGTGTCGCTTCTGGGTACTACATGCGCGTCACGCGGCTGATGCGTCAGTATCTCGGCCCGTCCGATACCCTCACCCGCGACACGATCGTCTTTCTGGCGATTGTACTGGGGGTGTGGGGCGCGATTGTGCTGGCCACACGGTACAGTTTTCGCGGTTTGAGCATCAAGACTGGGCGTACGTTCGATCAACTCGGGGGGATGATCATCGGACTGATCACTGGTTTCATCTGGTGCCTGCTGCTCTTGCTCGTGCTCGGCTTCGTCACCAGCGTTCCCTGGCCTGACTACAACGGAGCACGCATGTTCATTGTCAACGGCTTGCGCCACTCATTCCTGCGTCCATTTGTGTTGGGGTTGCTTCCGCTCGTTGTCGAAGCCATTTCGCCCTGGTTGCCAGGAGGAACGCCACCTATTTTCACCGCCATCTTTAGTGTCATTCGTTAACACCTGAACAGCCAACACTCCCTTTTCTCCATCGCCCGTTCTGGCGTGTCGCCGTTCTCCACGTGGACGGGAAACGCACGTTTCCCAGAGAACAACCAACCCGCTCAGGAGCAACCACATGCTTCGCCTCCACAGATGGATTCCTCTTGTCCTGGCGTGTGTGCTCGTCGCCGCCACCACGTACCAATCCTCATCCGAATTGTTGACCAACCCTGATTTCGAAGACGGTTTGAGCGGCTGGACGATCAGCCCATCCACTGCCTCGGTGGCGCTCACCACCGAGGCCTTCAGCGGCACCATGGCAGCTGCCCTCACCAAAGAAAACGCCACCGGTTTTGTGCGGCTTTCCCAACGTGTCCCCGTGGTTGGCGGCGCTACCTACATCGCCGCCGGCTGGGTACGCTGGCGTTCACCCCACCTGAGCAACGCCAAATTGCAAGTGCGCTGGTATGGAAACGATGGCGCTCTGGGGGGCTACATCGAGACAAACGCCACCGCACGCGCCGACATCTACCAACAGTTGAAAACGACGCTCACCGCCCCACCCGAGGCGATAGAAGCTGAAATCGCTTGCTACACCTATGTCAACCAAGCGCCCCCCGACGAGCCACTTCTGTGCGATGCTTTCACCTTCGCACGTGCGGCATCGCCCACACCCACCACCACATCCACCCGCACACCTTCCGCCACACCATCTCTCACTGCGACGCCCACGCCCACATCGACGCCAACCGTCACGCCCACACCACCCCTGCCGGGCACGCTGGTGTTGAACGAAATCTTGCCCGCCCCCGCCACCGTGGATTGGGATGACAACGGCCTCGCCAACGCGCAAGACGAATGGGTCGAACTCGCCAACCTCGGCTCCGCTCCAATCAACCTCGGCGGCTGGCAACTCGACGATGCCGAAGGCGGCTCCGCCCCCTTCACGTTCCCTGACGGCACGCTCATTCCACCCGGCGGCTTCCTTCTCCTCTTTCGTGCCCAAACCGGGCTCGCGCTCAACAACGACGGCGACAGCGTGCGCCTCTTTGCCCCCGACGGCTCGCTCCACGACGCCTTCACC
>WFOS01000086.1 GCA_015487975.1 Ardenticatena sp. | reverse complement strand
GCGTCGCTCCTTGAACGTCAGGCGCGCTTGCCTCTCGAGGTCAGGCGGGGTGCGTTTGTATCCCTTGCGCACCCCTTCCACTCGCCGTGCAGAGATCTGGGTAATCACCAGCTTTCGACGAACAATTGCCCGAAAAAAGCACTTTGTGGTAGAATGTCGGTTGGTGAAACGGCGAGCAAAGGAGAAGCCCATGCCTACACGACGGCGTGTTCACGGGTACATTTCTGGGCGTGTGCAAGGCGTCTTCTTTCGTTCGACGATGCAACGCGAAGCCCGTCGACTGGGTGTTGTTGGGTGGGTTCGCAACCTGCCTGATGGTCGTGTCGAATTCGTGGCCGAGGGTGATGCTGACGCTGTCGAACAGTTGCTGGCATGGGCTCGTCGAGGGCCACCCAACGCCGTTGTGGAGACGTTGGATGTGGTGGAAGAGGCACCATTGAACAGTGAAGAAACGTTCGACGTTCGCCCGACACCGTGGCGATGAACAACCCGCAAGCAAGGAGGAGATCTGTATGGCCGACGATAAACTGTATGTCGATGGGACCGTCGTCGAAGCGTTGCCCAACGCGATGTTCCGCGTCGAACTGGACAATGGTCAGACGATTTTGGGCTATCTGTCGGGGAAGATGCGCAAGAATTACATTCGTGTCTTGCTTGGTGACCGCGTTCGTCTGGAACTCTCGCCCTACGACCTGGAACGTGGCCGCATTGTGTACCGCTACAAGGATGCCAAAAGCACCAAGTGAGAGGGTACGCTGACATGGCAGCGTGCCACCGTCTTGTGCCGTACCCTCTCGTGCCTTATGCATCCAACCGCATGGCAATCCACGGGACAATCGCTTCGTCAGGCCACAAACTCCCGTGGCGCCCCACCAGGAAGAATTCGCGCTGACGGTATTCGAGCGCATACCCGTCGTACCCCAACAACACGAGGTCGCCCATGCGGTGTGGCGTTTCGACCATGGGCGTCCCCGGCCCCCATAAGCCAGCATGCAGTGCTTCTTGCGCATCGAGCACATGGAACGCATGCCCTAGCACTTCTTCGATGTAGGCACGCGCTTGCGCTTTCATCCCTTCTCGAACGAACAGATACGGCGCACGTGAATCGCCTGTGGGGGGAATGCGTAGGCATTCCGCCAGGTCAGGATGTTGGCCCACCTCGATGACACGCTCCGGTGTGACCGTGTTATGCCCGTGGTCGGCAGTGATGACCAGCAAGGTGCGACGGCGTGCTGCTGGTGACAACGATTCGACCAGCTGGGTGCGCAACATGTAGGCAAACATGGCCCACTCGGCATCCCAGTGACGCGGGGTAGGTCCATGGATGTGGCTCAGCGTGTCGAAGTCTGGCCAATATGCGCCGATGAACGCCGGATGGTGTGCGGTCTGTTCCGCCAGATCGCGAAGAATCGAGAAGCAATCACCTAGGCTGGCGTATCCATGCAGGCGTTCCTGGGGCACCCCATCGAAGGTAATCTGGCTCAATCCACTGTTGAGAATATGCGCCCCGATGAGAATGTGTGTATCGACGCCAAAGGCCAGCAGCGTATGCCCAATGTTGCGCACAGGGATGGCATTGGCGGGGTCGAGCCCGGCATCTATGAGTGTGCCGTCGAAGGCCCCCAGCCACGGTTTCAGCCCGATCATGTTGGCAACAACCCCGAACTCACGGAGCCATTGCAGATAGCCAAGAATGCCATGCTGCGCAGGTGGGACCCCCGTCCAGAGTGAGAGGGTGGTGGCGGTGGTGGTGCTGGGGAAAAGCGCCGTCATGGGGCGTATGATCGCGCCATACTCGGCCAGCCAGGTAGCCGTTCGAGTATCTGCGGCAAGCGCCTGTTGCATGCGCTGCCAGCCCAGTGCGTCCACAATCAGGAAGATGATGCGGTCGATGCCACCGCCCAGCAAGGGGTGCCAGTAGGCAGCATCGAGCGGTGGCATGGTGCCTAGCGGAATGTTCAGGCATGCACCCAGTGTGGCGGTGGCATTGGCAACGCTGTACCCATCGTATTGCGGCACCACGAAAGGCTTGGGGATGAGGTCGCCTAACGGTGATGGCCGACGGTCGAGTAGAGAGGCGACGAGATCGTCCGTGTTCGTCATCGAGGCAACTCCTTTGTCGGTAGTTGATGGAATGCGCGGGGAGAGGATTGCTGCCCCCGCGCATTGTGCTCTGTTGAATGGTAATCAGGCGTTTGCCAGTGTAGCAATAGCGCGGTCGAGGCGTTCGAGTACCCGTTCACGCCCAAGATGCTCGATCGTCGTGAAGAGCGGTGGGGCAACGCGCTTCCCTGTGATGGCGATGCGAATGGGTTGGAAGAGTTGGCCGGCTTTCAATCCAAGATCTTTTGCCAGTTGGCGTAATGCAGTTTCGATGGCGTCGTGTTCCCATTCGACATTGGCGAGTGTTGCACGTGCTGCTTCGAGCGCATGGCGTGTTTTCTCGGCGTCCATCTTCTTGGGGATGAGTGCTTCGGGTGCGGGTGTCTCGATATCGCGGAAGAAGAAATCGAGCATGCCGGGTGCTTCCGCTAGCGTTTTGATGCGTTCCTGAATATCCGGTACAAGTGGCACCAACTGCTCCGCCGTCACGTTCAGCCCCGCTTTCTGCATGAAAGGCACAATGCGTTCTGCCAGGTCTTCGGGTGAGAGTTTGCGGATATAGACGCCATTCATCCATTCGAGCTTCTCGTACGAGAAGACGGCGGGCGACTTCTTGATGTCTTTCAGATCGAACTTCTGGATGGCTTGCTCAGGGGTGAAGATCTCTTCGTCGCCGCTGTACGCCCAACCAAGTAGGGCGATGAAGTTGAACATCGCTTCGGGCAGATACCCCGCTTCGCGGAACTCGCGCACTAGCGTCATGGTTTCGCTTTCGGTGCCGTCGGGGTTTTTCTTCTTGCGCTTGCTGAGCTTGCCTTTGCCGCTGGGGTCCAAAATGAGCGGGAGATGCACCCACTGTGGTTGTTCCCACCCCAGCGCTTCATACAGCATGACATGAATAGGCGCACTGGGAATCCACTCGTCGCCGCGCAGCACATGCGTGATCTGCATGAGATGGTCATCCACGACCACGGCGAGATGGTAGGTGGGATACCCGTCGCTTTTGAGCAACACCACGTCTTCCAGCGTCTTGTTTTCGAAGCGGATTTCGCCGCGGATGAGGTCATGGACAACGGTTTCGCCTTCGAGCGGTACTTTGAGACGGACGACGTAGGGTGCGCCCTGCGCTTCCAGTTCGGCGCGCTCCTCGTCGCTCATAAAGCGGCAGCGGCGGTCGTACCCTGGGGGTTCGCCGCGTTTCTGGCGCTCCTGGCGCGATTGTTCGAGTCGTTCGGGCGTACAATAGCAACGGTACGCCCATCCTTTGGCGATGAGCTCTTCCGCGGCGCGGCGATAGTGTTCCAGTCGCTCACTCTGGAAGTACGGCCCGTAGGGACCACCAACGTCTGGGCCTTCATCCCATTGCAAACCAAGCCAGCGCAAATGCTCTTCGATGTCATCGAGCGAATCGGGAACATAGCGTTTACGGTCGGTGTCTTCGATGCGCAAGATGAATTGGCCACCAGTTTTGCGTGCGAGCAGCCAGTCGAACAAGGCTGTGCGTGCTCCGCCCACGTGCAAATATCCTGTGGGACTGGGCGCAAAACGAACACGTGCTGATTTTGTCGTCATGCTTTGCTCCTTCGTTGCACCTTGGTATTGGTGTTGGTCTTCTTGTGGGCGGCTCGATTATACGCACTCTGCTGATGCGAACAAGGGAGATTTTGGCTGGTGATTACCCAAAACGTGGTGGGGGATGGGAAGAGACAAGATGGAGCGTGGAGAAAGCAAGCCAGAGGCGCCCCAGGCCTCGAAGAGGGCGTGCTGGACGCTCGGTTCTGGCTGCGAAACGTCTCGGCTTGGCGGCTCGGCTTGGGAGGAAAACCAATGCGCATACGTGGTGGCTGGATGCGCGAGGTTCACCACCGAGGCCGTGATGGTCGGGTAGCCCCACGTCAGGCGTGCGTGCCTCTCGAGGTC
>WFOS01000085.1 GCA_015487975.1 Ardenticatena sp. | reverse complement strand
GACCTCGAGAGGCACGCACGCCTGACGTGGGGCTCCCCGACCATCACGGCCTCGGTGGTGAACCTCGCGCATCTAGCCACCACGTATGCGCATTGGTTTTCCTCCCAAGCCGAGACGCCAGGCCGAGACGTTTCGCAGCCAGAACCGAGCGTCCAGCACGCCCTCTTCGAGACCTGGCGCGTCTCTGGCTTGCTTTTTCCACGCTCCATCTCGTCTCTTCCCATCCCCCACCACGTTTTGGGTAATCACCAGAGAAGGGATGGAACGGTCTAGGCTTCGTCGGTGCGTTGCAAGTTGGCTTCCCAGGCATGCAACGCGGCTTCGATGCGGGCAACATCTGTTTCATCGAGTGGGTAGGGGGCATACCGCGCTTGCTCGAATACCTGGGTGATGGTTTCGATGGCCGGGGTGACGCTGGGGCGTTGGTGGCGCACGGCGTGCGCGTATTCGTGAGGGGTCTGGGTGGGCAACCGTGGCACGCCGTGTTCGGCGCCCGTGCGGAGTGCGTGGTGGTAGAGGGCGAAGATGCGCTCGCGTGGTGTGCGCGGCCTGCGTTGGGGATGGCGGGGGGGCAGCGGGTGGTTTGGCAAGGGGGACTTCATCCGTGCGCTGGCAACCAGGCGGCGTGTTTCGTCTTGAAGGGTGCTCGCGGCACGACGCAGCCAATGCCAAAGACGACGTAGCCAGGCAATGGGATGCAGGGCGCGAATGGCGCCAACGGCTTCGGGGTGGTCGGCAAGGTAGGCGCGAAAGAGGGTACTGAGCGCATAGAGCAGTATCCCCCAGAACATGACGGCACGCAGGATATCGAACCAAGTGCCTGGTGTACCGCCACTCTGCTGTATCGAAAAAGCGGTGGGTGGTGGGGGCGCTTCGGGCAAGAGAGGTGAGCTCTCCGCGAAACGTGACATGAGCCATGCGAATGGTAGTGTGATGAGAAACAGAAGGAGCAGCGTGATGTAGAAGAGGATGGTGTAGCCCAACCATACCAATTCAACGGCAAACGTGACCATATCGGAGAGGGCACGGAAGGCATTGGTGCCGATGGGGGGCAGCAGCAGGGCAAAAGCACCCGCGATGGTCAGGAGCAGGGCAGTGTAGAGCGCCCAGCGCAGGCTCAGCGTGGGCATCATCTGCGCCCGTTCATGCGCCCACATGTGGACTTGCGTGGCAAAATGCACTTCGGCCAGCAAAATCAGCCCAAAGACAAAGTAGGTCATGAGAATGGCGAGGATGCCCCAAGCAGGCGGTGATGTTGGTATTGGTGATGTGCGTGCGTCTGCAAGGAGTGCTCCCAAGAGGAAGAGCAGCACCAATCCCCCCCAGAAAAATCGCATGGCGATGCTGTGCAACGGTGAAGATTCATCCTGATAGTGGTCGGGTGGCATGCCCGCACGTTCGAAATCGCGGGCAGCGTCGAGTGCAAACAGCCACGTGATCAGCGTGAACATGAACGTAACGAACATTTCAACCGACAGTATGCGCAGTGGTTGGCGTGGCCATTGTGCGAGTTCGTGCAGCATGTGGTTGGGCGCATCACCCAGAAAGAGACCCAGGCGGACGATCACGAACAGCACAAGCAATTCGATAAGTCGAAAGCGCCAATAATCGCTGCCGCGCTGAGGACGCAAGCGCAAAATGTGGTGCGAGAAGATCGCTTCGGCTGTCGCGATGAGTGGTGCCATGATGAGGAACAGCGTGTTCCATGATGGTTGGATTTGTCGCACCAGGAGCGCCACAGCCAGCGCGATACAGGCGGTCATACCCGCCAGAGCAATCGAGCGAAACACCCATTGCCCGAAGGTGGTTTCGGGGGGCGTGTGGTCGCGCGTCATCATGGTTTGTGCACTCCACCAAGCGCAAACATGTGTTCATCCCACACCACGTACAATGGCACGCCCAGAATGTCTGTGGTGCGCCGTGCTTCACGCACACTCAGCCCTGGCCGCACCATCACCAGCACAACGTGAAACCCCTGTCGCTGCCATGTTGCCACGTGGCTTAGCACGTCCATGTCCGCATCACCTGTCGCCAGCACAATGGTGGCACCCCATGAGAGCCTGGCAATTGCGCGACGCACATGGGGCAAAACCGACACATCCTCGGCAGGTTGAATGCGAGCCAGGTATTCGAGCATGTGAACCAAATGCCCATGCCCTGACTGCACAGGCAGCCAGAACAGCTCGCGCGATTGGCGCAAGCCGTCGATGCCATGCGCCAGCAGCCCCACTGCTTGTTGCTCTTTCTGCACCAGGTGGACAGCCATCGAGGCTGTGGCGGTGACCGCCAGTTCGATGGCAGTGTAGCGTTGCCCGTGGGCGTAGCGTGCCAGATCAACATCCAGCACCAGCAGGGTTTCGCGGGCAATTGTGGGCTCGAATGTCTTGACCATCAATTCGTCGAGATGTGCCGACGCTGGCCAGTGAATCTGGCGTGGCGGGTCGCCTTCGGCATAGGGGCGTACCCCTACAAAGCGCGATGGGTCGTGCAAGAGCGGGACGCGGTTCTTCATGCCCACGAAGGGCGCATGGGCGGGCAACCCTAACTGGGTGAGGGGCACCACGCGCGGATAGACAACGAGTTCGTCCACGTCCCCACCTACCACACGTGCGGGCACGAGCCCAAACAAATCCCCTAGACGCACCGTCGATGGCCCAATGGTGTACACGCCCCGTTTGCGGCAGACGAGCCGATAGGTGATGGTGTGGCGTTCATGCCCCAGCAGCGAGACGACTTCGTGGGGCGATTCACCCGATGCCAGTGCGACGGGCAGCGATTCGTGCACATCCAGCCAGGCAATGGGGAGGCGGCTTTTGTTTTCAAGCCAGACTTCCCCCGTGATGTGTTCGCCCCAAAAAAGGCGCTGAGGAATGCGGCGTCCAAAAACGAGTGCCCGCATGCTTTGGCGTGCCCAGAGCCGCGACAGCACATAGACCAGCACGACCAGGTAGAGCACCGAGAGAAACGCTTCCACCTGAAAGAAGGCGGCCGCTGCTAGCAGGGCGAGCACCAGGAAGAGAAAGATGTGCCACATCAGGCGTTTTCTCCTAGCGAGATTTCGACACGTTCCAGCACGTCGGCAACGACATGCGACGCCGTGCGTCCACGTAACTGGCTTTCGGGGCGCACAATCAGGCGGTGTTCCAGCACGTAGGGCGCCAGATGCTTCACGTCGTCGGGGAGCACATAGTCGCGCCCGTGGATGGCGGCAAAGGCTTGTGCGGCTTTGTAGAGCGCGAGTGAGCCGCGCGGGCTGGCGCCCAATACCAGGTCGGGGTGGGCGCGGGTGGCGTGTACCAGGTTGAGAATGTAGGTTTCCACGGTTTCGTCCACGTGCACGGCAGCAACGAGCGGTTGCAACGCGAGCACGTCGCTTCCCTGGACGACTGGTTGCACGTGGGTAATGGGATGCTCGCCACGCAAGCGGCGCAGCATGCGGCGCTCGTCTTCCAGCGAGAGATACCCCAAGCGCACGCGCAGAAAGAAGCGGTCTAACTGCGCTTCGGGCAGGGGGAATGTGCCTTCGTATTCCACAGGGTTTTGCGTGGCCAGCACCAGGAAGGGGCGTTCCAGTGGGTAGGTAGTGCCGTCCACGGTCACCTGGCGTTCTTGCATGGCTTCCAACAGGGCGGCTTGTGTGCGTGGTGTGGCGCGGTTCAACTCATCAGCCAGCAGCACGTTCACGAAAATGGGGCCAGGGCGAAACTCGAAAACGCCTTGCTCACGCTTGAAGACGCTGACGCCAATGACATCGTTGGGCAGCAGGTCGGGCGTGCATTGAATGCGGCGGAACGAAACGCCCAGCGATGCCGCCAGCGCCCGCGCCAGCATGGTTTTGCCTGTGCCGGGGACATCTTCGAGCAGAACGTGCCCCTCGCACAGGAGTGCCACCACCAGCAGTTCGATGGCGTCGCGTTTGCCAACCAAAACGGTTTCGACGTTGGCAATGACACGCTCGGCGAATGTTTGCACAGGTGCGACGTCAACCCCGTGTTCAGGCATGGTGTTGCTCCCGAAAAGTTGGTTCGTTCTGTATGGTAGTGTTCTCCAAACAGGTGGAAAATGCAATTTGGCGGAGGGGCATGGGGCTATTGGTCTGCTGCAACCAGCATCCAGGGGCGCCCCTGACAGCGTGTCAGAAAGATGGTCAGCGTGCGTTTTGATGTGCCACGTGGTAGGCGTTGTCGAAACGCCATGGGATCGACCGCAAACCCCCGTTTTTTGACCACGATCTCCCTCGGATTGAGGGCGCGGAGCCACTGTTTGAGCGTTTTCAGGTGAAAAGGACCGTGACGCAGGATGCGCCAGCGACGCGCCAGTGGGGTCTCGATAGGGGTGCCGTTGCTCAGGTAGGCGATGGTGGTGTCGAGCAGGGTAGCGTCGAGGTGGGCGGCAAGGTGGCGCACCGCACCAGCACGAATGACGGCGCAATCGGGTTCGTAGAGCCAGGCATGGGGAAGGGTAGCGCGAATGTCGGGCGCAGGTGGGTCAGCCACCAGATGGTGTGGCCCTGGCAGGCAGGTGGCGAGCCGTTGCGCGGGTGGTTGAAGCGCTCCGAAGGTGAGCAGAGCTTCTTTGCACGTACCATGTTCGGAGATGAATTCCAACGCGGCGTCAGGGGGCACTTCCTCATCCTGTATGCCAGGGTGCAGTTTGACGGCAATGCCTGCCAGGCGCTCGCGCAGTGTCAGAACGTGGTCGAGAGGCGGTTCCAGGTCGCGAACGTGAAAAAGCCGCCGCCCTGAACGGCGACGTGCGGGGTCGGCGAAGGCGGCTTCGACGGTATCGAGCGTGAGCATTGTCCAGTCGGCACACACGACCTGTACGCGGTCGGCTAGCCCGAGCGTCGCGATGTTGGCTTCTGCAAGGGCTGCCCGCACGGGATCGCGTTCGATGGCGAGCACGTGGCACCCGACTTCGGCCAGTGCGATGGTATCAGCCCCGATACCACACCCAAGGTCGGCAACGTGGCGGAAGACGGCAAACCGCTCTGCTCGGTAGCAGGCAATTGCGCGACTGCTGGCTTGTTGCAGGGCTTCGTCGGTGTAGAGCAGGGCTTCGGGGTGGGGGAATTTGCCCACGGCGCGTTGGCGCAGGCGTGCCTGGTCGAGGAGCGCTGCGGCTTCGTCGGGTGAAAAGTCACGACGCAAGCGCGTGAGGAGCGCCAGGGTGTTGGCATCGCGCAGGTCTTCGTGGGCGAGCCGTGCCAGTGCCCGTTGCGCCCGTTCACTCCGCAAGAACGCTACGGTATCGAGGGTCAAGGCCCGCATGCGCTTTCACCCAACGCGCTGGATGATGTCGAGCGCCTGTTCGATGTCGGCTTCGGTGATGCCGTAGTGTGTGACGGCGCGGTAACGGCGTTCCCCGATGGAGTTGATGAGCAGCCCCTGCGTGCGCCAACGCGCCGCCCGTTCGTTGGGGGCGCTTTCGTCGGGTTGCTCGAAGATGACAATGTTCGTTTCCACGGGATGCAGAACACGGTAGCCGAGCGCCGTCAAGCCTTCGGCCAGTCGTTGCGCATTGGCATGGTCTTCTGCCAGGCGGTCGCGCATTTCGGTGAGTGCCACGATGCCTGCTGCGGCAAGGACCCCAGCCTGTCGCATGCCGCCCCCCAGCAGTTTGCGTTTGCGCACCGCTTCGGCGATGAAATCGCGGTTGCCTACCACGAGGCTGCCAACAGGGGCTGCCAGCCCTTTGCTGAGGCAGACGCTCAGGCTGTCGAAGGGTTCCGCCAGAACGGCGGGTTCGACGCCCAGTGCGACGGCGGCATTCCAAAGGCGGGCGCCGTCGCAGTGCAAGCGAAGTCCGTGACGATCGGCAATGGCACGCACCGTCCAGAGAAACTCGGGTGGCAGCAGACGCCCGCCCATGCGGTTGTGGGTGTTTTCGAGCGCGATGAGACGGGTGCGTGGGGCGTGTGGGTCGTCAGGGCGGATGCCGGCTTCGATATCGGCGGGGTCGAGTGTGCCGTCGGGCTGGTTGGGAATAACCCAGGGGTGAATGCTTCCCACTGCGGATGCGCCGCCTGCTTCGTAGAGGTAGGTGTGTTGAGCATTACCAACGATGTACTCATCGCCACGTTCACAGTGCACCAGCAGGCAGATGAGGTTCCCCATCGTGCCGCTCGGCACAAAGAGCGCGGCTTCTTTGCCCAGCAGGTCGGCAGCCAGGGCTTGCAAGCGGTTGACAGTGGGGTCTTCGCCGTACACGTCATCGCCTACGTCGGCGTTGGCCATAGCGTGCCGCATGGCAGGGGGTGGTTGGGTGACGGTATCGCTGCGCAAATCAATCGTGTGCATATGTTCACCTCTTTTTGGCGTTAGGACGTGTATTCGGTCAGGAGTTGGCGGGCGCGTTCCAGGCGGATATTGCGCTCGGCGACCATGCGGGCGGCGATTTCATCCACCAGGTTGCCTGTTGCACCTGCCGCCAGCGCGACTTGCCGCGCGTGGAGCGCCATATGCCCTTGTTGAATGCCCTCGGTGGCAAGGGCGCGCAGGGCGGCCATGTTCTGCGCCAGCCCCACCGCGGCCATCACCTGCGCCAGGTCGCTGGCACGTTGCACGCCAAGCATTTTGAGCGCGACCTGCGCAGTGGGGTGTGCTTTGGTGGTCCCCCCGACGACGCCGACTGCCAGCGGCAGCTCGATTTCGCCGAAGAGGTGGCCTTCTGGGGTGCGCCCAAAGCGGGTGAGCGACGTATAACGCCCGTGGCGGGCGGCATAGGCATGGGCGCCTGCTTCGATGCCGCGCCAGTCATTCCCCGTGGCGACAGCCACCGCATCGATGCCGTTGAGGATGCCTTTGTTGTGGGTAGCAGCACGATAGGGGTCGGCTTCGGCGAATGCCCAGGCTTCGATGATACCCTGGATCACACGGTCGGGGTCGAATCCGCTGGCCGCAAAGGCATCGCGCGTCCAGATGGCGCGTGCGCGTGCCAGGCGGCGGTCGGCAAGGTTGCTGAGGATGCGCAGATTGACGCGCCCCCCTGTGAGCGCTTCGATGCGTGGGGCAAGCGCTTCGCAGGTTGTATTGATGGCGTTGGCGCCCATCGCGTCGCGTGTGTCCAGCAGAATGTGGACGATGAGCATGGGGCCAACGGGTGTCTCAGGCAAGTGACGGACTTCGATGTCTTTGGCGCCACCGCCAAGCGCAACGATGGTGTGATGCAGACGGTTGGCTTGCGCGAGCAGCTCGTCTTTGGCGGTGAGGATGGCGTGGGTGGCGGCTTCGATGTCGGGTACATCAAGCACCTGAATTTGCCCAATCATGATGGGGGGATCACTTTCAGCGGTAAAGCCCCCACCATCGCGGGCCAGTTTGGCGGCAAATGAGCAGGCGGCCACAATGCTTGGTTCTTCGACCGCCATGGGCACAACCAGTTCACGCCCATTCACGATGAAGTTGACGGCGACGCCGAGCGGCAGCGCAAAAATGCCGATGACGTTTTCGATGAGGCGATCGGCGTGTTCCAGGTCGAGGCAGGTATGCAGGATGTGTTGTTCGTCTGGTGTCAGGTGGCAGAATTCGGCAATACGTGCCACACGTTCCGCCACGGAGAGTTTGTAAAATCCGCTGAATGGTGTTGTCGTCATTGCTCAGTCCTCTTCGTCTTCATGTTCATGTTTGCCCGTTGCCGATTCGGTCTCGATGTGGGCTGATTCCTCTTGTGCAAGGGCTTGTTCCATGGCGAGAATCGCACGCGCCAGCTCTTCGATGGCGGCGCGTTGTTTACGGTAGAGGTCGCTTTCGCTCATGGCCAGTCGTTGTGCAACGTCGCGGGCACGGTAGCCCTGAATGAATTTGAGGTTCAAAATGTTGTAGAGCAACCATTCTTGCTGACTGTGTGTGTGCCCTTCGTCGGGTTTCAGCGCGTTCATGGCGTCGGTTAGTACCGCACGTAGCGCTTTGGCAGGATTGTTGTCGAATTCGCCCAGTCGCTGACGCACGACGCGCAGGTTGAGCAGGGGGCTTTGGGTGAGCCGTGGTCCGCCCCAGTAGTCGCGCAGCGCATCTTTCACCAGTTGCGGAAAGTTGGCGGCTTGCAGCGTCGAGTTGGACAGCAGCGTGGGTGAAGCCGCATAAGGAATGGTGGTGCGCCAGCGCTGAATGTTGTCGAATTGGGGTTTGAGTTGCTTCAACAGCGTGAGGACGCCTTGTTGCAGATGGCGGTCTTCCAGCGAGATTTGCGCCTGTTTGAGCAGGCGGTCGAGCAGGCTGCGCTCGCGGTCGCTCATTTCGCCCAGTTGGGTGGGCATTTGGACAGCCAGTAGCCCCAGCAACAGTGCGCCATCTTGCGAGCGCAGGGGGTAGAGCCGTAAGCCATGGCGTTCTGGCCATGTGGCTAAATCGTCGGATTCGACATTTCCGTTGAGCCCTGCCAGCTCCGTCAAGTCGAAGGCTTGCAGAAACGTTTGAGCAATACGGGCGTCACCCGAAGCGGCAGCAACGGAAAAGCGCCCTTGGTCGAGCACGATGACAAAGCCGTGTTCGATTCGCAACAAGTCACAAATCGAGGTCAGGATGTTTTCGAGCACCTGGTTGATGTCGCTGGCTGTGAGCATGCGGTCGCGCAATGCCCGCCAGAGCTGGATTTCGGAGCGGTCGCGCTGGTAGACGAGCAGGTCGTACACGGGTTTGAGCCATTGCAAAATCACCTGATAGAAGATGATGCCGCCAATGATAATGAAGATGAGCACGGTTTCGCGCGGCAGCCCCAGCCATTCTTCGACAGGGGGCAGCAGCAAGATGGCCGCGAGAATGAAGAGGCCGAGCAATGGCCCCTGGAAGATGTACGTGACAAGGTCATGTTTGATGACGCGGTCGGGAGCCAGAGCGCCCAGGTACGCGACGCTATAGGTCATTACGACGATCATCGTGCCCACGCCGATGTTGCCGACCAGCAACAGGATGATGAGGGCCAACGGCGGCAGGCGTGCAGGCAGGCTGGCAAGAAGCAGGTAGGGGTAGACCGCCAGGCCAGGCGCGGCGAACGAAGCGACCAGATAGGTCATACGGCGGCGCGAGGTGGGGGTGAGCGCGCGTTGACGCGCCCACAGCGTGTTGGCGAACCCCCATGCCGAGGTGATGAAAAAGTAGGCAACGAAGAACCAGAAGAAGGGGCCGGCCGTGAGTTGGGTGGCCCAGGGGGCATAGGCGACCGCATGATCGACAATGAGATCGGTTGTCCAGACCAGGACGAAGAAGAGCCCGCCTGTGGCATAGGCAGCGACGGTTGCCCCGCGGCGGAAACGCGAAACATTGCCCGTGCTACGCAACAAGGCATCGCTAAAATGGAGATACGCAGCGGGCACCATGGCGATGCCGATCCATTGCAATTTGAGCCAGCCCGTCGCGACGGCAGGGTTGTTCACCTGTGCAATGACCACGTCTACGCCGTTGACGATGGTCACAAAACCGAGTAGTGCTGCAAAGGCACGTGCGGCAGAATTACGGAAGTTGTGGGTGATGATGTAGACGAACAGCGAAAACGTGAGCAGCAAATTGGCTGCCGAGATAGCGAGATTCAACCGGTTGAGGAGTTCCAACAACAAGTGATTGGTGTTCATGGGTCGTTACCATGCGTTGTGCAGGCTCCGATGCGGGCGTCCAACCGGTCAGCCCAGCCAGTGGGCGATGAAAAAAGCCACTGTTGTGACGAAGATGAGGCTATCCACACGGTCGAGCACCCCCCCATGCCCAGGGATGAGATGGCTACTATCTTTTACCCCAGCACGCCGTTTGAGCATACTTTCGGCAAGGTCGCCATATACGGCCGCCAGCGACAGACCAACCCCGATGAAAATAGTCAACCACCACTCTAGTTCGAGGACACGTGTTCCATACAAAAGCATGGCGGCGATACAGCTCACGATCCCGCCTGCCACGCCTTCCCACGTCTTTTTTGGGCTATAACGTGGTGAAAAGAGATGTCGGCCAAACATGCGTCCTGCCAGATACGCTCCGCTATCGGTGAACGTTGTGGCGATGACGATGAGCACCACCCACCACAAACCGTCTGCACGATTGCGCAGCAACACAAGGAGCATACCAGGCCACCCCAGGTAGAGTGTGGCTGCCACGAGGATGCTCCATTCGCGGATTTTGTCATGCGTTTCATCCAATGCAAGCTGCAAAATCAGCCCACCCAGCACCAGCAGCGATAATCCCAGCGCGACAACAACGAGGTCGCCTTGGGCTGCGCCTGCGATGAACGCGAACAATGCCGCTGCGGCAGGAACGAGCAGGTGCTGATAGTGCGCTTTCAGCACCATGCGCAACAATTCCCAAATTCCCAAGAGCGTCACTAGGAACACAAGACCTGCAAACAGAAAACCGCCCCGCCAAAGCGGCAGGGCTATGAGAGCAATCAGAATGAGTGCGCTGACGATTCGCGTTCGCATGTTGATTCGTTCGACTTCCGTGCGTTGATGCGGCTGCCACGAATGGTGAGGCGACGTGCTATGCTTGTTGGGGCACGCGCCCGAAACGGCGTTCGCGGCGGGCATATTCGAGAATGGCTTTGCGCAATTCCTCTTTGTCGAAGTCAGGCCAGAACGTTGGTGTCGAGTAGATTTCGGAATATGCTGCCTGCCAGAGCAAAAAATTGCTCAGACGATATTCCCCGCCCGTGCGAATGACCAGGTCGGGGTCGGGGCAGGGATAGGTGTAGAGATAGCGGCTGAAGGTTTCCTCATCGAGCGTATCGGGGTCGAGCCCTTCTTTCATGATGCGACGGCATGCGTCTAGAATTTCAGCGCGTCCGCCGTAGTTGAAGGCCACATTGAGAATGAGGCGGTCGTTGTCTTTGGTGTATTCGACCGCCTTACGGATTTTCTTTTGCAGGCGGGGCTCGATCCCCTCCATGCGCCCGATGTGGCGGATTTGCACCCCCTGTGCGTGCAACGATTCCAGTTCGCGGTCGATAACACGTTCCAAAATGCTCATCAAGCCGCGCACTTCACGCGGTGGGCGGTTCCAGTTTTCGGTCGAAAACGCATAGATGGTCAGAATTTCAATGCCGAATTCGACACAGGCTTCCAGAATACGGCGCAGATTGTCGGTTCCGGCACGGTGTCCGGCAAGGCGGGGCAGGCCGCGTTGCTGCGCCCACCGCCCGTTGCCATCCATGATGATGGCAACATGGCGCGGGATTTTCTCAGGGGGCAATTCCAACGACTGCTCGTTCATCTCTTGTCCCATGCGCTTGCCTACACTTCCATGATTTCTTCTTCTTTCGCCTGCCCGATTTCTTCTGCTTCCTTGATTTTCTTGTTGGTCAACTCTTGCACTTCTTCTTTGGCACGGAAGAAGTCATCTTCGCTGATTTCGCCTTCCTTTTTTAGCTGTTCGATATCGTGCAACACATCGCGGCGAATGTTGCGAATGGCAATACGGGCTTCTTCGACGCGCTGGTGTACCGCTTTCACCAACTCACGGCGGCGTTCCTCGGTCAGCGGTGGCAACACCAGGCGAATCACCTGCCCGTCGTTGTTGGGGTTGAGCCCCAAGTCGGATTCTTGGATTGCGCGTTCGATCAGGCTCAGTGCCCCAGGGTCCCACGGTTTGATGAGCAGCATGCGGGCTTCGGGAACTGTGACCGAGGCCACCTGGGTGAGTGGCGTGGGCACACCGTAGTAATCGATTTTGATACGTTCGAGCAAGGCAGGTGTGGCACGACCGGTGCGTAAAGTGCGCAAATCATAATCGAGGGCTTGGATGGCTTTGTCCATGCGTCGTTCGGCATCCTTCAAAAATTCCTTGTACATAGTGCCTCTCCTTGCGTCGTTGCGTTCGTGTGTGTTCAGGAACTGATCAACGTGCCGATGTCATCGCCAAGCACCACCCGCTCGATGCTGGCTTCACCCCACAGATTGACCACGACGATGGGCAAATCGTTGTCCATGCAGAGACTCAACGCGGTCGAATCCATGACACCGACGCGCATGTTGAGCGCGTCGAGGTAGGTTAGGTGTTCATACCGGCGAGCATTGGGATTGACTTTGGGGTCGAGGTCGTACACGGCGTCAACTTTGGTGGCTTTGATGAGCACTTCGGCGTCGATTTCCATGGCACGCAGGGCAGCGGCGGTATCGGTCGTAAAGTAGGGGTTGCCTGTGCCTGCCGCCAGAATAACGATACGCCCTTTTTCGAGGTGGCGAATGGCACGGCGGCGGATGTAGGGTTCGGCAACGGCTTTCATTTCGATGGCGGTTTGGACGCGGGTATCACAACCGATTTGTTCCAGGGCGTCTTGCAGGGCAAGAGCATTGATGACGGTGGCCAGCATGCCCATGTAGTCGGCGGTTGCGCGATCCATGCCGTGGCGCATACCAATTTGCCCGCGCCAGATGTTCCCCGCGCCAATCACGATTGCGATTTGGACATCGAGATGGCGTACACGTTTGATTTTCTGAGCGAGGTCGTGCACGCGTTCAGGGTCGATTCCGTAACCGCCTTCGCCTGCCAGAGCTTCACCGCTCAGTTTGAGTAAAATTCGCGTGTACTTCAATTGGGACATAAAGTGCTCTCCAGCATGTGATTTGGAATAGAGTACGTCAAAAGGGGGCTTTGGGCAAACAAAGACCGGCGAGCCTGGAGACTCGCCGGTCGTCGAACATGCGTGCGTTAGCCTTCGACTTCGCCAACGGCCATGCGGCAGAAACGGCGCACCACGATGTTTTCGCCCAACTGGGCAATGTGCTGCTTGATGAGGTCCTGGATAGTCACGCTCTGGTCGCGGATATAGGGTTGTTCCAGCAAGCAGACTTCCTGGAAGAACTTGTCAAGGCGCCCTTCAACGATGCGTTCCAGGATGTGCTCGGGGCGACCTTCCTGGCGTGCCTGTTCCATGAGAATGGCTTTTTCTTTTTCGATGACCTCAGCGGGCACATCCTCACGCGAGACGTACTGCGGGCTGGTGGCCGCGATTTGCATGGCGATGTTGTAGGCGAGTTCCTGGAATTGTGGCGTGCGTGCGACGAAGTCGGTTTCGCAGTTCAGTTCGACCATGGCGCCGATCTGGTTGCCAGCATGGATGTAGGACGTAATGACGCCCTGCATGGCCACGCGGTGGGCTTTCTTGGCGGCCTTGGCAATGCCGCGTTCGCGCAGCAGTTCGATGGCTTTGTCCATATCGCCATCGGTTTCTTGGAGCACTTTCTTGCATTCGAGAATACCGGCACCGGTACGCTCACGCAGTTCTTTGACCATTGCAGTCGTAATTTCAGCCACGGTTCTCCCTCACTTCCGCTTGGTTTGGCCTTCGTCTTCATCTTTGTGGGTGCGTTGGCGCGGCTTGCGTTTGCTACGCTTGGCATCCACACGATCATTCATCTTCATCGCGCCCACGCTCGCGGCGACGAACGAGCGGTTCCGCTTCGTTTTCTTCGTCGAAAACGTCGAAGTCAACGTAGTCGGGTTCATCTTCGGGCGTGAAGACGCGCTGTTCGGGCAATTCCTGTTCGGCTTCGGCGCGAATTTCTTCGAGCAGCGCCGATTCGCGGATTTGCTTGCCTTCGATGACGGCGTCGGCGATGTACGACGTCATCAGCCGGATGGTACGAATGGCATCATCGTTGGATGGAATGACATATTGAATCGGGTCGGGGTCGCAGTTGGTATCGACCAGTGCCACGATGGGCAGGCCCAGGATGTTGGCTTCATGCACCGCCAGATGTTCGCGGTTCGGATCGACGATGAAGAGCATGTCGGGCAGCGTTTCCATGTTGCGTAGACCACCCAGGCGGCGTTCCAATTTTGCGAGCAAGCGGTCGATTTTCAACCGTTCTTTCTTGGGCAGGTGGTCGAGTTCACCGTTCGCACGCTGGCGTTCCAGTTCGAGCATGTAGTCTACACGCTTGCGAATGGTCTGGAAGTTGGTGAGCGTCCCACCAAGCCAGCGCACGTTCACATAGGGCATGCCGGCGCGTTGTGCTTGTTCGGCAATGATGTCTTGTGCCTGGCGCTTGGTGCCCACGAAGAGCACATAGCCACCGTCAGCGGCCACATCGCGCACGGCTTCGTAGGCACGCTGCATGGCTTCGAGTGTTTGGGCCAGGTCGATGATGTGAATGCCGTTGCGCTCGGTGAAGATGTAAGGGCGCATTTTGGGGTTCCACCGGCGGGTGCGGTGACCAAAGTGGGCACCTGCTTCCAGCAGGTCTTTCATGGTGACTTGTGTAGGCATACAAATTCCTCCTGAAAAAGTTGGTTCGACTTCCGCACTCCTCATCCCCCGCCAGAACCACGTGCGCAACGTGGCACCCCCGGCGGAGTCGGAAGTACGTGCTTGATACGGCAGGGACAAGCCCAATCGCGGAGTATAGCATAAGGTGGACATGTGACCAAATGCACAAACAACGTTGCCATTTGCCAATGAAGGGAGTTGGGGCATTATAGCCCTCGTCTGCGTATCTTTTCACAAGGACGTGTGTTTTCATGAGTGAACTCCGGCGTTGTGGCTACGTTTTCTGTCTTCCAGCAAGAACCGAGAGAGGGGGATGTTTCTGACCATGGAAAATCGTGCTCGCCGTGTTGTCGTCACTGGTTTGGGCGTGGTTTCGCCTGTTGGTAACGATGTTGAAACGACGTGGCGCAATCTCGTCGATGGCGTGTCGGGTATTGGTCCAATTACGCAATTCGATGCCAGTGACCTCGATACGCGCTTTGGTGGGGAACTGAAAGACTTTGACCCGCGCCAGTACATGGACCGCAAGGAAGTGCGCCGCCATGACCGTTTTGTGCATATGGCCGTTGCTGCTGCTGACCAGGCGATGCAGGATGCGGGTATCGAACCCGAAAACGAAGACCCGACACGTGCTGCCATTGTCATCGGGAGTGGTATCGGTGGCTTTCAGACGGTTTTCAAGCAGTATGACATTATGCGGGAACGTGGTGTCAAGCGTGTAAGCCCCTTCTTCTTGCCAGCGATGATTATCGATACAGCAGGAGCGTATCTCGCTATCCGGTATGGATTCAAAGGGCCCAGCTTCGGTGTGGTGAGTGCATGTGCCACCGGGACGAATGCCATTGGCGAGGCGTTCCGCATGTTGAAAAATGGGCTGGCCGATGTGGCGCTGGCTGGTGGATCCGAAGCAAGTATGATTCGTTTGGCGTTTGCTGGCTTCAATGTGATGCGTGCCATGAGCACACGCAACGATGAACCCGAAAAAGCCTCGCGCCCGTTCGACGCGACGCGTGACGGGTTCGTGCTGGGGGAAGGTGCGGCAGTGCTGGTGTTGGAAACGCTGGAACATGCCCTGGCACGTGGCGCGCGTATTTACGCCGAAGTGGTGGGGTATGGCACGAATGTAGATGGGTATCATCTTGCTCAGCCAGCCGAAAATGGCGAGGGCATTCAACGCGCCATGAAGGAAGCCCTTGCCGAAGCCGACCTTGCCCCCCACGAAGTGGACTATATCAATGCGCATGGCACCAGTACGCCCCTCAACGATGTGAACGAAACGCGAGCTATCAAAGCCGTCTTTGGTGAAGCCGCATATGACCTGGCTGTGAATAGCACCAAGAGTATGACTGGTCACCTGATGGGAGCGGCTGGTGCTCTGGAAGCCCTGGTGACGGTCAAGACGATCGAAACTGGTATCATCCATCCCACCATCAATTATGAATATCCTGATCCAGAGTGTGACCTGGATTATGTGCCCAATGTTGCCCGCAAGGCCGATGTGCGTGTGGGAATGAGCAATTCGATGGGGTTGGGCGGACACAACGCCAGTATCATCTTCCGCCGTTTCGAGAACGGTAGCAAGTAAGATCAAGGAGGCTTGTATGCCACATGCGCATATTCGTGGGTGGGGAAAATTCGTGCCAGCCAATGTCATGACCAATGAGGACTTGGCGCGTATTGTGGATACCAGCGATGAGTGGATTCGTACCCGCACGGGTATTGCCGAGCGCCGCCTGGCTGGCAAAGAAGAGACGACCTCGACGATGGGGGCCCGCGCGGCTCGTGAAGCGCTTTCGCGCGCCCAGGCTGATCCCGCCGACGTCGAGTTGATCATCGTAGCGACGGTGACGCCAGACCGTGTGTTCCCATCAGCGGCGTGTGTCATCCAAGATTTGCTGGGGGCAACGAACGCAGCGGCGTTCGACCTAAGCGCAGGATGTAGTGGCTTCGTGTATGGGCTTTCGGTCGCTTCCAAGATGATCGAGAGCGGAGCATATCGGAATGCGCTTGTGATTGGCGCAGAAACATTGAGCCATTTGGTGAATTGGGAAGACCGCAGCACCTGTGTTTTGTTTGGCGATGGTGCAGGGGCATTCTTCCTGGAAGCCGATGACCGACCTGGCGGGTTGCTGGGCTTTGAATTGGGTGCGGATGGCTCTGGTGGCCATTTGCTCACAGGCCCCCTTGTGGGGCGTGGCTATGTGCCTGCTGTGGGGCCGGAAAATCCGCCCGAGTACATTTACATGAACGGACGTGCGGTCTATCGCTTTGCCACGCGTGTGATGGGCAAGGCAGCCAAGAAAGCCATCGAACGAGCCGGATTGACCATCGAAGATATCGATCTTTTCATTCCCCATCAGGCGAATTTGCGTATTATCGAAGCCGCTGCCAAGCAATTGCAGTTGCCCATGGACAAGGTCTACGTGAACATTCATCGCTATGGCAATACGTCGGCGGCGAGTATTCCCGTCGCTTGTGCCGAGGCCGCCGAAGAAGGACGTTTGAAGCCGGGCGATACGGTGGTGATGGTGGGCTTCGGCGCTGGCTTGACATGGGCAGCGGCCGTTGTGCAATGGCCAGAACCGTTGCCCAATGGGCACAAGCGCACCAGTGGCGCGCGCTCGTGGTTTTACGACAAACGTGCCCGTTTCGTCAGCATGCGGCATCGTTTGGGCCATCGCGTGGATGAGCTCCTGGAAACGGTGCGGCGCGAATCGTGAGCGAATGGTGAGACGTGAGATGAAACAGGGCGCTTCTGACCAGAAGCGCCCTGTTTGGCTCTTGCCGCTCTGAGCGATTGCTATGGCGAAAGCGTGGTTACCCAGCCCAGAAGGCTTTTTCCAAGTCGGTGAATTCTTCTACCGGTCCCTCGAATTTGTTGCGTCCGACTTCCAACACGTAGACGTAGTCGGCTATTTTGAGTGCTTGGCGAATCTCTTGATCGACAAGCACGATGGTCTTGCCCTCTTTGTCGCGTAGATCACGCAACATGCGATATACCTCCTCCGAAAGGAGCTTGGCCAAGCCCGCCGTCGGCTCATCTACCAGGATGACGTCAGGATCGGTCATGAGAGTGCGGGCTAATTCGACCATGCGTTGTTGGCCGCCGGAAAGTTCGCCGGCTTGTTGCTTGCGTTTCTCGCGCAAAATTGGGAATCGTTTGTAATTTTCTTCCAGCTTCTGGCGCAGACGTTGTTTGTCGTTACGAAACGTCCATCCACCGAGCAGGATGTTCTCCTCCACGCTCATCCAGCGGAAAATACCGGTGTGTTGAGGAATGTACGCTAGCCCCTTCTGGATGAGCCGATAGGTTGGGACACCGTCGATACGTTCACCTTTGAGATAAATGGCGCCCGCATTTGGTTTGAGGAAACCGTAGATGGCTTTGAGCAGTGTGGATTTTCCTACTCCATTTGCCCCCAAGATAGCGGTCAGCTGCCCCTCGCGCGCCACCATGTTGACCCCTTGGAGGATGTTCAGGTCTCGATAATAGCCGACGTAGAGATCGCGCACTTCAAGCATGCTCTGTCTCCTCCTCTTCGTCTCGGCCGAGATAGGCGTCGATCACTTCCGGCATACGGCGGACTTCGTCGGGTGGGCCGTCGGCGATGAGTTCGCCAAAGTTCAAGACCATCAACCGTTCGCTGAGGGTGAAGATCGATTCCATGTCGTGACTGATGAGGATGATGGCCTTTCCTGCCTCGCGTACACGGCGAATGTAATCGTAGATCGTGCGCTGTAACCGCGGATGGACGCCGGCGAAGGGCTCGTCCAAAATGATGATTTGAGGATCGAGCATGAGGAGCCGCCCTAGTTCCAACAGTTTCTGTTGCCCACCGGAGAGGCTACGAGCATATTCGTTGGTCAGGTGGTCGAGCGTGAGAAACGCCAAGATCTCGCGCGCTTTCTGTTCCATGGCATGCCGATCGGCTCTGGGGTTGCGCGCGAGGGCTGGTACGAGCATGTTTTCCATGACCGTCAGGCGGCGGAACGCCCGTGTGACTTGGAACGTGCGTCCCAAACCACGGCGGGCGATGGCGTAGGGGCGCATCCCATCGATGCGCTCTCCATTCAGCCAGATTTCACCCGAGGTGGGGGCAAGCATGCCGGTGATGATGTTCGTGAGCGTCGTTTTCCCAGCACCGTTGGGGCCGATGAGCCCGACGAGTTGGGGCGAGTCGATGGTAAAACTAACCCCTTTGAGCGCTTGTAGGCCTCCAAAGTTCTTCACGATTCGTTTCACTTCGAGTTTCATGAGGCACCCCCCACTTGCTCATTGGGCTCATCACTGACTTCGATCTCTTCTTCTTCACGCGCTCGGCGGCGAGCAGCAATCTCTTGGATGACATGACGCCGTGAGAGGCGTTCCAGCAAGGGAGCGATGAGCCCATTTTGGCGGAAGCGAAGCGTCACCATCAGGAGCATGCCAAAACCAACCATACGCCAGGCGTTGGTCTTCAAGCCGTTTTCGCCGAGGCCAAACCCCAGGCTTTCGAGTGTCGCGCGATGCGCTTCGAGCGTTCGAAGGATGGCGGCTGGAAGGGGAATTTCTTGCAGCCATTCCAACGAAAAATGGATGAAGATGGCACCCAAAGCGGCGGCAATGAGACTATTGCTTCCGCCGATGATCGCCATCGCGAGGACCAAACTCATGCGGCCGATGATCATTTCGTCTGGGACGACCAATCCGACGGTTGGAAAGTGGTGGAAGACGGCCCCGGCAAGACCCGCGATCATGGAGCTGACGACGAAGGCCAGAATACGTGTGTTGACAACGTTCACGCCCAATGCCGCAGCGGCATCTTCGTCCTCGCGCACGGCTTGGAAGTAGAGGCCGTAGCGAGAGCGGACGAGAACGTACATGGCGAGAAGGGTGCCGAGGAAAAGGGCAACCATGAGGTAATAGACAGGCACATACGAGGTGCTTTCGAGCAAGGGTTTCAGTGGTAGCCCATTGGGCCCACCGGTGAATTTGACTTCGGCTTTGATGACAAGCCGGGTAATCTCAGCAAAGGCGATGGTGAAGAGCGCCAGATACGTTTTGCGCAGACGTAAACAAAGATACCCAATCACCAATCCGACGAAGCCGGTAAAGAGAACACCGAGCGGAATACTCACCCATGGGGAGAGATCGAAGGCCAGGAAGCCTGTTTCTCGCCCGAGAATGCCGCTGGCATAGGTAGCAAGCCCCATGAACGCCATATGGGCGAACGAGAATTGGCCATTGTAGCCAGCGAGCAATGCCCAACTCGATGCCAGAATGGCATAAAAAAGGGCTTGGCTGGCAATGTAGAGCCAGTATGGTTGTTGCCGAAAGAGCAACGGGAAGATGAGTAAAATCAGAACGCCAAGTGCCGCGAGCCCCCAAAGCGTGTATCGAGCCTGGTATTGGGTGTTGAGTTGCGCCGATCGTCTCATAGCTTCCTCCCAAACAAGCCGGTGGGCCTGAGTAACAGCACCAATGCGAAGATGACGAGACCGAAGACATCGCGATAGGCTTGGGCGCGTGCTGGGTCTGGGAAGAGCCCGGTGCCGAGTGATTCGACCACGCCGATGATCAGGCCCCCCAGCAACGATCCAGGAATGGACCCCATCCCCCCAAGGACGATGATGACGAAGGATTTGCTCGATGCTGGCACCCCCACCCACGGGACCCACGAGTAGACGGTCACGAGGACTGCCCCAGCCAAACCGGCCAACATGGCGCCCATGCTGAACGCGAGTGTATTCATGTTCAATGGGTTGATCCCAACCACAGCCGCCGCGTTCCGATCTTGACTCACGGCTTGTAACGCTCGACCGGTCCATGTGCGGTACATGAACCACAGGAGCCCTGCTAGCGCGAGGAGGGCGATCAATGCGGCAAAGAGCCGCCCGGCACTGATGGTGATGTCACCCAGAAAGAGCGTGGCCTTGGTCGTGCGGAAGAAGGTGCCTTCGATCTGTGGAAGATCGAAGAGGCGGTGTGCTTTCTTTGGGAAAGGGCCGACCAATCCGAGCATGAGGAATTGGAGAAAGAATGCCAGACCAAATGTCACCAAAATAGCGTATTCGTTTGGGCGTTCGACCTCGCCGCGCGCCATCGGTTGCAGAAAGATACGCTCGAAGAGAAAGCCAACCGCAAACGTGACAATCGCAGCTGCTACGATCGAAAGCAATGGCGGAAGGGCCTCGAATGTCTGCAAGAAGAAATAGACAATGTAGCCGCCAAGCATGTAGAACTCACCGTGAGCGAAACTGACGATATTGAGCACAGAGAAGATGAGCGTGAGCCCGATGGCCATCAAGGCATAGATGATGCCAATCATCAGGCCATCGATGATCAAACGCAAGACGAATTCGCCCGAAACGGCCAATTGGGGACTCGCATGGAAAAGGGAAGCATCCCAAACGGTTGGTGTCAGCATCTGTTCCTCCCTCTCGAACATAGATGGCGCTGGGGCACGCTTGCGCACCCCAGCGCCAGATCGTTCCGTTCATCACGGTGTGACCGGCGGTTCGGTGCCGGGTGGAATCCAGTATGTATCACCGCAGGTCTGATACTGCTTCGGCCAAACGACGCACGCTTCTTCGGCACTCTGCCCTTCTTGCCAGTATTGCAAGAAGAGCACAGCGGGGTCTGGCCATTGATGCCACATCCACGCTGGCTGGTCGTCAGGTACCGGGTTCTTCGTGCCATAGGGGAAGTAGTAGAGCCCCTGCGCGAGCTGGACACCGTTCTCAGGGCTATCGAAGGATTCGAGTGCAGCGATGATGGCATCCGGATCGAGGCTGTTGGCTTTTTCGATCGCCTTGACCATCAGCATGAAGGCGTCGTAAGCCTCGAAGGCGTATGATTCGGGGAAGCGTCCCAGTTCTTTTTCGTAGGCTTCCACGAAAGCAGTTGCCACGGGGTTGTCTTTGGTCAGGGCGGGAACGACACCGACGCGGCGGAAGGCATAGTAGTTGCCGTCGGGGACGTTTTGCCAGAATTCGTCCGCATTGTACGCGACTTGGTTGGCAATGCCCACCACATCTTCGCGGGGCATCAGGCCTTGTTCGGCTGCCTGTTGCTCGAAGTTGTAGGAGGTCTCACCGGTAATCAAGACCAGGACCGCTTTGAGCCCTTCCTTGTCTTTCATGTCTTCCTGGATCTTGGCGATCAACGCGCCAAATTCCTGGGTACCTTGTTCAGCCAAGTAGGTTTCGGAATCGATGCCCAATGCCGCGAGGCGTTCTTTGGTTTGTTCCGAGGCGGGCACGCCGTAGTCGGTGTTTTCGGCCACGATAGCCACGAAGGAGACGCCCACATCGCTCAGGTACTTAGCGTCCGCTTGGGCAACCATGGAGGAAGCGGGTGCAATGCGAAAGACTTCGGGGTACTGGCTGGCCGTGATGTCGTCGTTCCACGTTTCGGCGAAGATGACTGGCACGTGGTACTTGTTGGCTACTTCTTTCTCTGTAAGACCAGCGGCCGAGTGGTATTCACCCACCACTGCAACGACGCACTCGCTGGTGATGAGGTACTCCATACCTGCTGTACCACGTTCAGGCAAGCCTGAGGTATCATAGAAGACAACATCGACCGGGTATTTGCCGAGCACACCGCCGGCATCGTTGACTTCCTTCACGGCGATGTTCACCGCCGTTTGCATCGCGCGACCACCGGTCACCGAGCCGGGGGCAGAGAGCGGGATGGGCACGCCGATCTTGATGGCGTTGTCGCCCAACTCGTCGAAACTGGTGGGGGCGCAACGGCCGGCCACAGGCGTCACTTCGACGACTTGGGTGACGACCTTTTCTTGTTCGACAACCTGCGTAACAACGACTGTCTTTTCGACGACCTGAGGGGCTTCGGTCTGCTGTTGTTGTGCGCAGGCGACCAGCAACAGCATCGAGACGGCAGTCAATAGGAAAACCAACACCGATTTACGCATAGATGCTCCTCCTTCTTCGTCCTGTCGCATTCTGACGACGTGAGAGACCACTCCCGAACGACCTGCTCAGGAGCGCACACTGAGGAAGCCTTTCCCTTTTCTCACCTCCTTTCCATGTTTTTCTTTGTCGAAGAAGAGCTGCCCCCGCTCGACCACAACCCGGTCATCGATGATGACCGTGGGGTCGTAGAGCACCATATCCATGTGGACGGCGCTACGTGTCTGCCCACCGTAGAAAATGTTGTCCCCCAAAGCGATGTGGACATTGCCGCGGGCTTTCTTTTCTTCTTCGAAATCACCATTGCGCAAACACCATCCGTTCAAGCCAATCCCAAATTCGGCGATGTTGTTGGCGTTTTCGATCGTTTCGAGAATATGGCGCAATTCGGCAGCCGTGCGTCCTTCCCCCTCGACGGCGACGACACGGCCTTGGGAGACGTGGAGGGTGATAGGGCTGTCAGGTCGCCCCAGGTAGCAAATAGGCCCATCCACCACGATAACGCCTTCGGCAGTTCCTTCGTTCGGGCCTTGGGAGACCTCGCCATCGGGGAAGGCGGCTTCTTGCCCAGGCTCGGTCGCAAAACCGCATTCCACGATGGGTTCGGCGTGGCCAATGTCGGCGACGATGTCGGTCCCCGCAGGGGTTGTCACGCGAATGCGACGTCCCGTCCGCCAGATGTCGGCGAGCGCCTTTCCTTCTTCATAGAGCGTATCGTAGTCGGCAAGGGCACCGCCCGTTGTGAAGTTTTCCACGCCGCGAAATACCATCGAGATTGCACGCAATCGGCGACTGTTGTACAAGCGCTTGACGGACTCGGCGTAGGTAGGGGCACCGGAGAAGCGCGTGAGGCCGATCAGGCAGTCGGCGCTTTCCAAAGCACGTTCGATCGTAATTGGCAGATCGTTGCTGCGGTTCTTGTCGCGTGTGGGCATGATGGCGATGATACATTCGGCACCCACGCTTTCTACAAGCCCGGCCAACACATAGGCCATGGTCATTTCGGTTCCAGGGTCACAGACGATGACCACATTCTCTCCTGGCTCGACAGCAAGGAGACGACGCACGATCAATTCGGCACTACGTGTCAGATCGACAGTTCGGACATCCATGGCACCTTTCCTTTCCGGTTCCGAAGAGCCAAAGGACCGTTGGGGGCACATTCTGTTTCCTCCTGTTGAGCCTCACTCCGCTAGACGTCAGCCGAATAGGAGCGAGTATTGCCGAACACTTGGTGAAGTCTCACCATCTCAATGATGTTGGCCCCGACGTTGGTATGTGTCGTGCACGTTTACTGGTCGTCACACCTCCTCTGATCATCTGTTTGTTTCTTCGACCATGTATCCCATTTCCCACGAAATGCGCTGAGCTGTCTCGAGCACCGTGGGAATGATGTCCGCAATGCGCTCGCGGGTCAGGCGATAGGCTGGCCCCGAGACGCTTATGGCGGCGATCACGCGCCCCGTGTGATCGTGGATTGGCGCCGAGATGGCGTGAAGCCCTTCTTCGAATTCCTCGAAGGCTGTGGCGTAGCCTTGCTGGCGAATACGATGGAGTTCTCGGCGTAAGGTGGTCGGGTTGGTGATCGTGTTGGGAGTGAGTGGTTCCATCTGTTGATCGAGCAACTGATCGAGCTCTTCGGAAGGTAGGAAGGCAAGGAGTACTTTGCCAACCGAGACAGCATGTGCTGGCATTCGCCGCCCAACCCAGCCAACCCGCATGACCAAGCGTTGTGTGGGAACGAATTGCTCCAAGTTGACGGCGTCGTGTCCGTCGAGAACGCTGAGGGAGACTGTCTCGCCGAGCGTATTTGCGAGTTGGCGCAGGTGTGGACGGGCGACGTGATGGACTTGAAGGCCGGCAATGGCACTATGCACCAGGGCGATGAGTTCCGCACCGAGGCGAAACCGCCCTGTTTCGGCGTCTTGAACGACGAACCCGTGCGCTTGAAGGGTTGCCAGCAGCCGCGAGACGGTGCTCTTGGGCATCTTCAAACGGCTGCTGATCTGACTCACGCTCAATTCGGGCTCGCCATTCGAGAAGGTTTTGAGAATGGCCAAGGCTCGCTCGACTGATTGGACCGTTTGCCCTGCTTTGGTGTTGGGCATCCGAGGCACGCCTCTCGTTCCATATTGTGAAACGATGTTCCAAACAAATGGATGGCGCAGTATATCACGGAGAATCGTGGCGCGTCAAAGCGCGTTTTGGTTCTGCAAGGGAACGGCGGGGCACAATTCTGCACTTCAAGGTCATCAGCAACGGCATGACGGTGTGGCGCCCGACACGCAGCGCGTGGCCCGCTTCCAGCAATGTGCGTTCGGCCTAGGAGCCCCTCCGAAGTTGGGGAGGTTTTCTTCAAGGTGCGACGTATCTGCCAGATGCGTCGCACCTTAGGAGCAGCGGCCCCCACCCTGCCCCCAGCGTGTCGGCGGCCGAGGCCCCCCTCGTGAGCCCTCACGCGCGATAAG
>WFOS01000084.1 GCA_015487975.1 Ardenticatena sp. | reverse complement strand
TCTGGCAGGTGCGTCGCACCTCGAAGTACCGTCAGGCGTGCTTGCCTCTCGAGGCCAGGCGGGGTGCTTTCGTATCCCTTGCTCACCCCTTTCACTCGCCGTGCAGAGATCTGGGTAATCACCAGTTGACGTGCCTTGACTTTGGCGCATAATGCCCGCCACACAACACTGTACAAACCCAAAACCAAAAGAAGGAGCAGACCCTTGAGTGCCATCACGACGGACACCCTCATGCAAATCGCCCTGGACATGGCGGGAATGGAACGCATTCCGGGCGATTGTGGTATTTTCGTTCCTGGTGAACGCATTCAGCGTCTGCTTGTTGGCCTGGACATTGACACAGGCGACCTCTTGCTTGCGAAGCAACTGGGGTACGATTGCGTGTTAGCGCACCATTTTCGCGGCACCGAAGCAGAGTTGACTGGTTGGCAGGTGTACCAGCGCCACATCGACCTCATGGTCGCTGCTGGTGTTCCACGCCTTGCCGCCGAAGAAGCCGTCTACGAGCGGCTCGACCTGATGCGTGTCGCCGCCCACGCCGCCAACTACGACCGTGTCAGTGGTGCAGCCCGCCTGCTGGGCATGCCCTTTCTGAACATCCACAGCCCACTGGATGAACTGGGACGTGCCGCCATGCAACGCGCAGTGGACGAGCTACTCCGCGACAATCCGCAAGCCACCGTCGCAGAAGTGGCCGCTCACCTCAGCGCTACCTTCGAGGAATTTCAGGTTGCTCGTACTCGTGTTGCCATTCGCCTGGGCGACCCCGATGCGCCCGCCGGGCGTGTGGTGGTTGCGCATGGCGCGCTCACCAATGGGGGCGCGGCTGTCGCACGAGCGTACTTCGAGCATGGCATCGATACGGTCATCTACATTCACATCGCCCCGCAAGAATTGGTGAAACTGCAAAACGAAGCCCGTGGCAACCTCATCGTCACCGGGCACATCGCCAGCGACGCCATCGGCATCAATATCTACCTGGATGAACTGGAACGCCGCGGCCTACACATAACGACACTCAACGGGATCGTACCGCGTCGTTGACCCGCCAATGCCCGGAGCAGAGTGCTATGAACATGCTCGATGCCTGCATTGCCTTTCTGCAACGCCTGGTGCAAACGCCCAGCCTGCCGGGAGAAGAAGCCGCTATCGCGGCGCTTGTCAAAGCCGAAATGGAGCGCCTGGGCTACGATGACGTGTTCGTCGATGAAGCAGGCAACGTCATTGGGTGTATTCGCGGCCGCGGTGAAGCCCCTCCCATCATGTTCAACACCCACCTCGATCATGTGGACCCCGGCGATGCCGACGGCTGGCGCTTTCCACCCTACGGCGGCGAGATTCACGAAGAGGCCGTGTGGGGGCGTGGCACGGTGGACATCAAGGGGCCACTGGCAGCACAAGTCCATGGTGTTGCCCGTCTGAAAACCGACAGCACTCCACCTCCCGGCGACGTGTACGTGAGCGCTGTTGTGCAAGAAGAAATCGGTGGCCTTGGCGCACGCCATCTGCTCACGCATTTGCAACCGCCCTTCATCGTGGTCGGCGAGCCAAGCCGCAACGAACTACGCCGTGGACACCGTGGCCGCACCGAAGTGGTACTGCATGTGCGCGGGCGCAGTGCCCACGCCAGCATGCCCGCCGCAGGCGTCAACCCCCTCTTCGCGGCCGCGCGTTTTCTCCTAGCACTGGAACGCCTGCCCATGCCCACGCACCCCGACTTGGGCACCAGCAGTGCCGTGCCCACCCTCATTCGTACTGACCAGACGAGCCGCAACGTCATTCCCGGCGAACTCTGGCTGACGATCGACTGGCGCACGACTCCTGGCGAGAGCGCCGAAAGCATCTGCAACCGCCTGCGTCCCCTTGCCGAAGAAGCCACCCACGCTGTGCCAGGAGCAGAGGCCGAAATCATTGTGCCGACGCAAGAAGTGGCGAGCTACACTGGGCTGCGCATGCATTTGCCCGCTGAAAATCCCGCTTTTGTCCTGCCAAGCGACCACGTGGCCTTGCGTACCGCGGCGCAGGTGCTTCGCTCAGCCCTCGGAGCAGAACCGCCTGTTGGTGTGTGGCAATTCGCCACCGATGGAGGGCATTTTGCCCAGGCGGGGCTGACCGTCATTGGATTTGGACCAGGCGACGACCGACTGGCACACACCAATAGGGAGCACATTCGTATCGCCGAGATCGAAACGGCTTTGCACGCCAACGCTGCCCTAGCACGCGAATGGGGGGCGTCCTTGCGGGCATAACGCACACCAGCAAAAACAAAAACCCCCGGCGAAGTACCCGGGGGGGGGATTTTTGCGTCCACAGCCGCGCACTCAGTCGCGGCGGCTGAACAGATACATGGCAACGCCATTCATCACCATCCCAAACGCCACCACAATCACCAAATCATGCCAGACACTGAGCTGCTGCCCACCAATTTCCAGCCCCAGGCCAAAATCGGCCAGGCGCTCCATCACAAATGGTGGCAAGTTCTGCGATTCCAGTACCAGGCGACGCAATGGATCGACGGCATAACTGGCCGGGTTGAGCTTGACGATCACGTCCATCCAGGCGGGCAAATCGCGCAGCGGGAAGAACGCCCCACTCAGAAAAATCATGGGGAAGGTGATGAACTGGTTGACCACCTGAAAGCCCTCGGTTGTCTTCATACGTGAGGCAATGGCCACACCCATCGAGGTCATGGCGAAGGCGCCCAAGAACATCACCGGCCACAGTTTCACGAAGAGCAGCGGCTCGAAATGAATGCCCGCCAGCGGCGCCAAAATGAACACGAGCGTTCCCTGAATGGTCGCCACGCTCGCGCCCCCCAGCGTCTTCCCGAGCGCCACCGAACCACGGTTGATCGGTGCCACAAGCACCTCTTTCAAAATGCCAAACTCTCGGTCGAAGACGACCGAAATACCGCTGAAAATGGCGGAAAAAAAGACGTTCATCGCCACAATGCCAGGGAAAATGAACTGCTTGAAGTCTACTTCGATGCCACCGGGTACGGTCGCCCCGCCAGGCGGTTGCACCAACGACCCCATTGCTCCGCTCAGCCCACTTCCAAATACCAGCAAAAAGACCAACGGGAACGCAAGCGAACCGATGATGCGTGCTTTGTCGCGCCACCAGCGTAACATTTCTCGTTTCCAGATGATGAAAATCGCATTCAGGTTGTGCATGGTCTTCCTCGCTCCCGCTTTCTCAGTGCCGCCGCATGCGCATCCGTCGGCGCATACGATTGCGGGTGATATCTTCTGCATCCAGCTCTGCATCGCGAATGGTGCGCCCCGTCAGTTTCAGGAACACGTCATCGAGTGTGGGACGGCGCAGACTAATGGCGGTGATTGTGCCAGGAAACTCGCGCACAAAGCGCGGAATGAACGTTTCACCATTTTCGACTTCAAAACGCAATTCATCCTTGTAGCGCTGCACCTTCACCCCAAACTGCTGTTCGATTCGATCAGCATCACGTTCCATGTCGGGCGTGCGCACGGTAATCACATCCCCCCCGACCTGGCGTTTCAGTCCATCGGGCGTATCCAATGCCACAATCTTGCCATGGTCCATGATGGCAATACGGTCGGCAAACTCGGCTTCGTCCATGTAGTGCGTGGTCAGAAAAATGGTAATGTCCTCGCGCTGACGCAGCGCATCGATGTAATCCCAAATGTGCCGCCGCGTTTGAGGATCCAGGCCGATGGTGGGTTCGTCCAGAAAAAGCACCTTGGGCGTATGCAACAAGCCGCGAGCAATTTCCAGACGGCGCTTCATTCCCCCCGAAAAACGTTCCACGAGGTCATCGGCACGGTCGACCAATTGCACCATTTCCAATACTTCGGGGATACGCTTCTCGCGCTCGGCTTTCGACATGTTGTAGAGCACGGCATGGAATTCCAGGTTTTCACGCGCGGTCAGGTTCTCGTCGAGGCTTGGTTCCTGAAATACAATGCCGATGGCATGGCGCACAGCATCCTGCTCACGTGCCACGTCGTGGCCTGCTACGGTAGCATGCCCTTCAGTGGGTTCCGACAACGTTACCAGCATGGAAATCGTGGTTGTTTTGCCTGCACCGTTGGGGCCCAAAAAGCCGAACAATTCACCCCGATAGACCTCGAAATCGATGTGGTCCACGGCGGTGAAGTCACCAAACTTTTTGGTGAGCCCCTCCACACGGATGATGGCTTCGCGTTCGGTTGGGGCAATCGCTGTTGTGATGGGGTGGGTTTGTGTACTCATCATTCCTCCGCACGAGATTCGACAGATGTCGTCTGTTGACTGGATTGGCGTACCGCTTGTTCCAGCAATTCGACTACTAGGTGCTGCTGGTCTGGTGCCAGCGCCCTCAGCAACTGCGCGACACGAGTCATGCGTGCTTCGAGCATGGTTTGCAAGATCGCATGCCCCCGCTCACTCAGGTAGAGCCGCAGAAAGCGGCTGTCGTTCTCATCGGGCACACGCTCGATCAGCGCGAGACGTTCTAGCACGCGCATGGCCTGTGAAACCGCTGCGGGCGTCACGCCAAGGCGCTCGGCGATTTCTTTCTGCGCCAGGCCTGGTTCGCGTTTGAGCATGTGCAACATGCGCCAGTGGTTGATGTGCAACTGCTCGGCCACTTCGTGGTCGAGCTTGTACGGGGCGACTTTGTGCAACGCTTCGAGCACGCGCAAAAAGCGCACTGCCAGGTCACGTGTTTCTTCGGGAATTGGGTTGCTCATAGCACCTATCCGTTCAACTGCTAATCAATTAAGAAAATTAATAATTCGCGCGGAAGTATATCCTCTCTGGTGAATTGGACAAATGGCACACAACAGCCCAACCCTACGCGTGTTGCTCTTCTACCGTGCATACGCCATAGTGGACATGAGCCTACGTTACACCCCAAAATCACACCGCGCTGACGTTTAGACTGGTATACGGTACGAGCCTCATTCATCCATCATGGCCCTCATGCTCCCATACAGACGTTGTCAAAGGCAAACTCATGTTGCATATCCGTTTGTTTGGGCAAGTCGAATGCGTCCTCGATGACACCCTTGTGCCGCTCCCCCCTTCGGCACAAATGCTTCTTGCGTACCTGGCGCTTGAAAACCAGCGCCCACATTCGCGCGAGCACCTGGCCACCTGCTTCTGGCCTGACATCGAAGCACACTATGCCCGCACGAACCTGCGCAAAACCCTCTGGAAGCTGCAACACGCGCTTTCGCAAACATCCGCCATCGCCGTGCAACACGACACCATTGCCCTGAACCCCGCACACGCCACCACCGATTGCCACCAATTCGAAGATGCCTTCCAGGCATGCCGCAATCAGCCAGGAAGCCACTTCACCCCCGAACAGTGCACCCTGGCACACGATGCAGTGGCACTCTATCGTGGCGATCTCCTGGAAGCGCTCTATACCGATTGGTGCCTCATTCCGCGCGAACATTACCGCCACATGTACCTTGTTCTGCTGGAAAAATTGCTGGCATACAGCGAGCAAACCCACGCTTTCGATGATGGCATTGCCTATGCGCATCAGGTGTTACGCCAAGAACCCGCACATGAACGTGTCCACTGCACGCTCATGCGCCTGTTCTACCTCTCGGGCAACCGTGCTGCGGCATTGCGCCAGTTCCAGCAATGCCGCCACATGCTTGCCACAGAGTATCAGGCCACTCCCGCACAAAGCACACGCTCGCTCGTGGAAGCCATCCGCAACGACGATGCCGAGGCCGTCCGCCTTCACGCCCTTGGCGAACAAGTCCGTTTTTGCCAGCAGACCAACGCCACCGCGGAACATCTGCAGTCTCTGGAAGCAGACCTCGAAACGGCATTGCGCGACGTTCGCATCGAGCTTGCCCGCCTGCGCCCCTCGGCTCCCCCGGCACACGATTGAGTGGCCACACTGCTCCCTCGCAAAAAGGGGGCTTTTTTTGCCGCGCGATAGGAACGCAACGGGAACGCCCAAAGAACGCCGCAGCAACACGCCACCTGCTATACTCCCCATGTCGCATCAAGACCTTCCTCCCCAGCCACACGAGATGAAAGTTGCGCACATGTCTCATGAAGAGCAGGCCCACCATACATTCATCATCCGCATGTGGTTGGAAAGTGGAGAAACACCGTACTGGCGTGGCAGAATCGAACACATCCCATCTGGTTTGCGCCAGCCCGTCCATTCGCTTGACGATATTTCACAATTCATTCGCACCATACTCAACCTGCCAGACGATCATTCGGTTTTGGAGCAACCCTAGTGGCTACCTACCGCGCCCTCATTGGCATAAGCGAAGCACTCATCGCCCTGTTGCGTATGCGCTACGACCCCGCCGATTTCGCGAACGACCTTGACTTTGCTATCTACACGGCCGAGAATTTTCGGTCGCCCATGAATGCTGGCGTTTCCATTTTCCTCTATCGCATCCAGCACAACGGCACCTACCGTGCCCCTGCAGGCCGCGTGGGGAGCAACGGCGAACGTTTCCGCACCGACGTCCCCGTGGATTGCCTCTACCTGCTCTGCGCGTGGGGCCGTCAGGCGTCATTGCAACAAGCCGTTGCCGGCTGGCTCATTCGCGTGATGGAAGACCACCCCATCTTGCCATCCGGCCTGCTCAACGCTACAACGCCCGGCATCTTTGCCCCAGACGAAGCCGTCGAAGTGGCCCCAGGCGACCTTCCCACCGAAGACATGTTGCGTTTTTGGGAAATTTTGGACACACGCCGCCTGCCTATCCTGCTCCCCTATGTCGCGCGTGCCGTGCGTATCGAATCCGACTTGCCGCTCACCACCGCCGAACTGGTGCAGGAACGCTTGTTCCAACTTGGTATCGAAGCAGAGTAAACCATCATGACACCACTCAATCCCGACAATCCACGTCTTATCGAAAGCGTGCAACGATTCACTGTCCTTGGCATTCGTTTTCGCGACGCTGCCACCAGCAACATTGTGATGAATGGCCTACACGCCACAACCTGGCCGGCCACCGCTCCCACAGCGCGACGCACCGCCTATCGCACAGCCGGGCACGCGATGGCCTTTCGCGGCCTACCCGGCCTGGCGTCTCTCGAATATCCCGATAGATCGCCACCCCCTGCACCGCGTGACTACATCGTCGAAGTGCGCGATGCTCGCCAGCGCTTCTTGCCGGTTGGGATGCGTATTGCGCTGCCGTTGCCCTACAGCGGTCTCTACCGCCCTGGTGGTGTTGGCACACCCGCCGACTTCTATCTCTTTCCATCGCCTGCCCGCGCACCATTGCCGACATTCGCCGTTGTGCGTGCCACGCTGGAACATGCGGTCACCGGCACACCCGCCGCGTGGGCAATGCTCGAGGTTGCCATCGATGGCGACACGTTCTATGGGTTCAGCCACATCGATGGGGAAACGCTGATCATGTTCCCCTATCCTGCCTTTACCGCCCCACCAGACCATGGCCCACCAGTCGCCGGCACCATGCAAACATGGCCTCTCACAGTGCGCGTCCACGCCGCCGCCACCTTGCCCCCCTTGCCCGGTACCACGTTGCCCGATTTTGCCGCCATGAGCACGCAGCCCATCGCAACGATCGAGGCCACAGATGGCGGGACACCGCAGAACAGTCTCAGCGCGACGCTCACCTTTGGCGAACCATTGACGTTGCACACAGCGGGGCGCACGACACTCCGCATTCATACATGAACATGCACCCGGCCGCAGACCACTGGATGAATTGACCAACCATAAGGAGGCTTCTCATGCCCGAGTATCTTGCCCCAGGCGTTTATGTCGAAGAAGTCAGTTTTCGCGCCAAAACCATCGAAGGCGTCAGCACCAGCACGGCGGGCTTTGTCGGTCCGGCACGCTTTGGGCCGATGCAGGGCGAACCGGAACTGCTCACCAGTTTCGCCGATTTCGAGCGCATTTACGGCGGGCTCGACCCGCTCGATTTTGGTGGGACTGACGTGCCCAATTACCTAGCCCACGCGGTGCGTGCCTTTTTCGATGAAGGCGGCGCGCGTCTCTACGTATCGCGTGTGGCAAATGGCCCCGGGACCGCTACCACGACCATCCCCGACCCCGACGGCGGAAGCAACGACATCACCCTGACAGCTCGGTATGCCGGCAGTGGTGGCAACGTCACTGTCGCCTTTACCGCCAAAGTTGGCAACAACATTCTCACCAACGACGGTACGAACAATCTCGCACCAGGATTACGAGCGCACGACACGGTCTACCTGGTGGATGCCAGCGATGCAGGCGCAACCGGCGTCTACTACGTCGAAGAGGTCGTCAGTGCGGGGAGCACGATACGTCGCTTTCGACAAGATGGAGACACCGAAGGAAGTGCCCCCACACTCGCTGACCTAGATGCTGCAAGTGATGAAATCCACATCCTCACGGTCAATGTCGAAATCACAACCCCCGGTGCGTTTCCACGCACAGAAACATGGAGCGGCCTTGCGCCCCACCCGGCGCATGCGAACTCGCTCAGCACGCTGTTCGCCAGTACGTTGAACAGCCGCTTGGCCCAACTCACCGTGCCCATCATCTTCACCGGCCCAACCACTGGCGACCTGGTGGTGCATACGTTGTTCGGGCAGGGCACATCCCCCATCGAAGAGACGTTTGGCGATACCAGCGCCACCGATGCTGACCGGCGCTACATCGAAGACCTGAGTGGCGGCACCGATGGCAGCCGCCCCAACGCAGCCGACTACCAGGGCACAGGGGATGACGACCCAGCACTGAAAAGTGGCCTGGTCGCCTTCGAAGACATCGAGGATATCTCCATCGTCGCCGCCCCCGGCGCTACATACGATTATGTCAATAGCGCAAGCGACATCGAGCAGACGGTGCGCCACCTGATTTCGCACTGCGAACGCCTGCGCTATCGCGTCGCCGTGCTGGACTCACCGCCCAACCAGGCAGTTTCCGAAATTCGCGCTTACCGCAATCGTTTCGATTCAAAGTACGCCGCACTCTACTACCCCTGGGTACGCATCGTGGATCCTGTAACAAACGCGGAAACGAACATGCCGCCCAGTGGCTTTGTGGCCGGCATCTATGCCCGCAACGATATCGAGCATGGCGTTCACAAAGCACCCGCCAACGAAGTGGTACGCGGCGCCATCGGGTTCGAGTTCATGCTGAACAAAGCCCAGCAAGATGTCCTCAACCCCGAAGGGGTCAACTGTTTTCGCTTCTTCCCCGGGCGGGGCTATCGCCTCTGGGGTGCACGCACCATCTCGTCCGATCCAGAATGGAAGTATCTCAACGTGCGCCGCTACTTTGCCTATCTGGAACGTTCGATTGACGAAGGCACGCAGTGGGTCGTGTTCGAGAACAATCACGAACCGCTCTGGGCGAATGTGCGCCGCACCGTTAGCGATTTTCTCTTCGATGAATGGAAATCAGGGCGCTTGATGGGTGAAAAACCCGAACACGCCTACTTTGTGCGCTGCGATCGCACAACCATGACGCAAAACGACATTGACAACGGGCGGCTTATCTGTCTCGTCGGTGTGGCATCAGTCCGTCCCGCCGAGTTCGTCATCTTCCGCATCGGGCAATGGACAGCCGACGCCAACGCCTGAGAGATGAATCAAATGAAGGAGCAACCTCATGGCTGAATTTCGTGAACGTCCCTACAACCAGTTCAACTTTCTGGTCGATCTCGGCACTGGCGATACGGCCAGCGCACAGGCTGGCTTTCAGGAAGTGAGCGGGCTAGGCATGGAAATCACGGTGGCCGAATACCGCAATGGCAACGAGAAAGACAACGCCGTGCGCAAAATCACAGGCATGTACAAAGTGCCCGATGTGACACTCAAACGGGGCGTCATCGGCGCTCTCGACCTGTACGAATGGCTCGATCAGGTCCGTAATGGCGACCAGGCACAACTACGCACCATTATCATTCAGCTGCTCAGCGAAGACCGTGCCACGGTGGCCATGGAGTGGCGACTGCTCAACGCACGCCCCATCAAATACACCGGTCCTTCTCTCAACGGCAAAGGCACTGATGTCGCCATCGAAGAACTGGTGTTGGCCTGCGAACGCATCGAACTGGCATAAACGAGGCAATCTCATGGCGACACGCCTGCCGGGGCTCTACTTTCGAACGATTACACCACCCAGCGCGGACATTCTGCCACGCATGGACATTGCCGCCTTCGTGGGGCTGGCCGCCAGCGGCCCGCTGCACATTCCCGTGCTTGTCGAAGACCCCGCCCAGTTCCGCGACATTTTCGGCGACGACCTGACATTGGCATTCGACACCACGCGCGGCGAACCACTGCGCAGCCATCTTGGCGCTGCCGTGGAAGCCTTTTTCCACAACGGTGGCCGCCGTTGTTGGGTGGTGCGTGTCGCCGAAGACCCTGCCGTCAACATGTTCCCAATCCCCACCTTGCTGAACGCAGAGACGCACTCCCCCATCCAAGTGGCAGCGCGTTCTGGCGGTGCATGGTCGGATACGTTGCGGTGTGGGGCGGTGGTGCACCCCTTCACCATCCCGCTGGAAGCCATAACACTCTCCCCCGGTGCAACGACGCTGATGCTAAACGTGCCCCCTCAGACAATCCATCCCTACGACCTGCTCGAACTGCGTGCCCCAGCATCCGATGGATCGACGCTGGTTGCCTACTGTTTTGCCGAAAACATCCATAGCAACGCCACCAGCCAAACCATCACCAGTCCACAGACACACTGGTTCCGCCAGGGGGCGTGGTCAGACGCCACTGCCACCTTCGGCCTGCCCACCGCCGCCGTCTGGCATCACCCCGACGGCGAGCGCCAACTGTGGGACGGGAGCGGAAGCGCAACGCTGACGTTCGAAGGCGATGTGCTGACGTTCACCTGTCCGCTCCCCAGCGATGCTCTGCCACAACGCCTGCACATTGTCCGGCTGGATGGTTCGCAGGCCACAGTGCTGGCCATTGTGGACGATGTGGTGATCGATCGCGCCGACAACATGTTGATGCTGGTTGCCTCACGCTTCTTCTGGCCGCTTGATGAATATGACGCCCTTCCCCTGAACAGCGCATGGGGCAACACCGTGCAACCACTCGTCAGCCGTCTGCGCTTCACACTGCACGCCTGGCGCCACGACGGCATCGTTGGTCGTGTCAGCAATCTGGGCTTCCACCCAGACCACACCCGCTACTGGGGGCATCTCCCCACCGACGATGCGCTCTTTGCCTGGCCAACGGGCGAACCGATTGCCCGCACCCCCACGCCACTCGATACAGACGCCCAGGAACCCCGTTTTGCGTTTGCCGGGGCACCACCACACGTTCCCGCTCTGCCGCTCGGCATGGCACTGGCCCCCGCGGCGACCGAAACCCTACCCCGCAGCGTGCCGGCTTCCGAGCCAGACACGCTCACACGCGATGGGCTGGCGGCATTCGACGCGACACGCCTTTTCGACCCAGACATGGTCACACACGCCACCGCCCGCCTGCTCGTCGAAGCCGAACAGCGCTTCTACCTGCAAGCGCCACCGCCCACCCGCCCCTTCGCGCCGCTGTTGGGCCTGCACAGTCTTCTGCCGATTGGTGAAGCCACGCTCATCGCCATGCCCGATGCCGTACAACCGGGATGGGAACAGACCACCATCCCACCACCCGCCGTGCCGCTGGCGCCCAAGCGCCCGACACTTGAACCGCTGGAAACGCCCGGCTACTACCGCCTGCACTGGCCTGCGGTCGATGGTGCCACCGGGTATGTCGTCGAGGAAAGCGACACACCGCTCTTCGAGCGCATCACCCACCAGGCCACGCTCAATGAGACCGAAATGGAACGCTACCTGGCACCTGATTGTCCTGTGCGCCGCTTCTACCGTCTCCGTACACTGGCCGAAAATGCCACCAGCCCCTGGTCGCGCACGCTAGCGGCCGACTTGCCGCGCCAGCCTTTCGCGGCCTGCACGCCACCCACCTTGCCAGAAGCCACGCCCCGCCTGGTGTGGCCAACGGTCGCCGACGGCACCTACCGCATCGAATGGGACGCTGTGCCTGACGCCACCACCTACGAGCTGCAAGAAGCCGACGAACCGCTTTTTCTGACGCCCACCACGCTATCGAACAGCGACACTACCGGCATGAGCCTGCCGCATCGCCCGACGCAAACTCTGTTCTACCGCGTACGTGCCTACAACGATACCAGCAGCGGCCTCTGGTCGGCGACGATTGTCGTACAGGCCGATGCCATCGATCGCTGGCACGCCAAAATGCCATCCAGCGATGGCCTGCTCGCGGCACAACGTGCATTGTTGCGCTTTTGCGCCGCGCGTGGCGACCTGTTCGCAGCGCTGTCGTTGCCCCGTGGCACCCGCGCCACAGAAGCCGAAACGCACGCCGCTCGCCTGCAAAGCGCCACCGACGCGGCCACGTTTGGTGTTGCCCCCATTGGCTTCGATGAAGCCACCACGCTCAGTTTTGGCACACTCGTTCATCCCTGGCTCTGGCAACAGCACGACACCGCTGTACACCTCCACCCCCCCGATGGCGTGGCACTTGGGGTACTCGCCGAAACCGCTCTGCGCGATGGCGCCTGGCGCTCACCCGCCAACCGCCCCTGGCGCACCGTGGTGGCACTCGAACCGACGTTCTCGCATGCCGAATGGCAACAACTCTACCCCGCCGCCGTCAATCTGGTACATCGTGATGCGCGGGGATTTCTCACCCTGAGCAATGAAACGCTTTTCACGGGCGACGAACTGCGTGCCATTCACGTGCGCCGCTTGCTCAGCCTCATTCGCAAAGTCGCCCTGCGCGAAGGCGAGGAATACGTCTTCGAACCGAACACCCCAGGCGTTCGTCGTCGCGTTCAGCACCGCTTCGAGCAATTGCTTTCGCACCTGCACCGGCGTGGGGCATTTCGCGGCACACACGCGAGCGATGCCTACCGCGTCATCACCGACGGACGCCTCAACACGCAGCAAAGCATCGAAGCCGGGCGCTTCGTAATAGAACTGCGTGTGGCGCCCGCCGCCGCAACTGCTGTCATCATCGTGCGCCTGATGCAGCACGACCGCCGCACGACCATCACTGAGGAGGTTTGATCGTGGCCAACAACGCCAACGAAACGGTGATGCCGCCCTTCACCACCTTCAACTTTTTGGTGGAATTGAACGTCGCCGGGCGCAGTAGCCCGCTGTGCAGCGCTGCTTTTGCCGAATGCAGTGGACTGGAAATGAGCCTGGAACTCAAAACCATCCGCGAAGGCGGCAACAATATGCAGCCCATCCACCTGCAAGGCAAATTTTCGTATGGGCAACTGGCGCTCAAACGGGGCATGACCACCACCTTCGACCTATGGACCTGGTTCGAAGATGTGTTGCAGCGCAAAGGCGATTGGTGGAATGTCTCCGCACAAATCGTCATGCTGGGCGCCAACCGGCAGCCTGTGGCAACCTTCATCCTGACTGGTTGCCGCCCAGTGCAATTGCGAGCCCCCGCGCTGAATGCCAAAGAGGGACAAATTGCCATCGAAGAGATGACGATTGCGTACGAAACCATGCGACTGGAACAGTAGAGGAAGCCCTATGCCTGCGCCACCCAACATTACCAAAGCCGAATTGCGCGAAATCGAGTGGGATAGCGAGCGCAATCCCACCGAAATCAACAAAGAGAAGACGGTCAAGGTGCAGTTCAACCCAGAGACACTCCGCGTGACGTTTTCTGCCCAGCGCTCAGGGGGCGACCAAAGCGGTGGCGCATCTTCTCAATTTTTGGGAACCGGCACCACCAAACTGTCGCTCGACCTTTGGTTCGATGTGACGGTACCTGTGCCCGAAGGCACACAAGCCCCCTCCGATCCCACCGACGATGTGCGGCGCATTACCCAGCGTGTCGCATACTTCATCACGCCGCAGAAGAATGGCGATCAGTGGGTCCCCCCCGGTGTGCGTTTTGTCTGGGGCACGTTCATTTTCGACGGCATGATGGAATCGCTCAACGAGGAGCTCGATTTCTTTTCGGAAGAAGGAAAGCCACTACGTGCCAAGATGAGCATCACCATCGGCCGCCAAGATGTCTATTTCGAATTCAACGCGGCTGATGAAGCAACACCCGGCACAACCCCACAAACACCTGCCAAAGAAGGGGATTCCATCCAGCAAATGGCTGCCAACGCAGGCAAACCCAGTGACTGGAAAACCATTGCCAGCGCCAACGGTATCGAAAATCCACGCGCAGTGCAACCAGGGCAATTGGTGAATTTGAATGTGAGGAAGAAATGAGGGGCGAGTGGAGATTGGAGGGTGGAGGTAAGAGATGCCTGTGATTATCGACGATTTTGAGATTCTGATCGCACCACCGCCAACACCATCACCTAGCGCAAGCGAGGACGAGACAGCCCAGCCGCCCCGTCCACTCACCCCGCGCGATATTCAAGACGTGATCGATGCCATGCACGAACGCGAAGCCCGCCTGCGAGCAGACTAGAAACGGGATGCCATGATCACACAACCACCACCAACCAACCTGCTCTACTCAGCCCGCCCCACCATCTTCATCGACGAAACCGAAGAAGTGGGGTTGTCGGCTGGCTTGCTCAGTATGCGTATCGAAGAAAACGAAGAAGGGCTGGCGCACTGCGAACTCACCTTCGGCAACTGGGGCACCATCGATGGCCGGGTCGGTTTTCTCTACTTCGACCGCGCCTTGCTCGATTTCGGACGCCTGCTCAGCATTACCGCTGGTGATGGCGACGCCCAGGCCAACATCTTTCACGGGCGCATCAGTGCGATGGAAGGGCGTTTTCCACAGCAACGCCCCCCCGAACTCGCCATTTTTGCCGAAGATGCCTTGCAATCTCTCCGCATGACACGGCGCACGCGTGTCTTCGAAGAGATGAGCGACGGCGAAATTGTAGAACGCATTGCGAGCGAGCATGGCCTGCAACACAACGTCTCGTTGAATGGCCCCACATACCGCGCCATTGCGCAACTCAATCAGAGCGACCTTGCCTTTCTACGGGAGCGCGTCCGCGCATCAGGCGGCGTGCTCTGGCTGGAAGACCAAACGCTTTTTGCAGCACCGCTCACCGAACGTGATGCTGGCACGGTCAGCCTCACTTACGGGCAACGCCTGCTCGAATTTACCGCCCTTGCCGATCTAGCGCAGCAGCGCACAGCCGTGTACACCCACGGCTGGGACGAACAAGCCAAAACAAGCCTCAGCGCCAAAGGGCGCACAACCGCCCTCTCGGCAGAGATAGGGAGCGGCAGCAGCGGGTTCGACATCCTCGAAAATGCTTTTGGGACGTATGAGGAACACCTGGTCCATCACGCGGCCACCACACAGGCTGCCGTGGATGCCCTTGCCGATGCTGCCGCGGTGCGCACCGCCCTCCGTTTCGTGCGCGGGCGTGGTGTATGCGAAGGCGATGGCCGTATTCGTGTCGGCACAACGCTCGAACTCAATGAAATCGGCACGCTCTTCGAGGGAACGTACACCGTGGTCGAAGTTCGCCACACATTCGACGGCGTGGATGGCTACCGCACCACCTTCGTGGTCGAACGCCCCGCCATTGGAGCATGAACATGGGCACATTCTGGACTCCCAACACTGAAACCGACCCCCGACTGGCGTCTGGGCTGGGTGGGCGCTTCTATGGCATCTACCCCGCCGAGGTCGTGGAAATCGCCGACCCCGACGGACAGGGCCGTGTGCGAGTGCGACTCCCCTGGACAGAGGCTGGCTACGAAGCCTGGGCACGGCTGGCCACACTCATGGGCGGCAACAATCGCGGCACCTGGTTCATTCCCGACGTGGGCGATGAAGTGGTGGTCTGCTTCGAGGCGGGCGACCCATCGCGCCCCTACGTCGTCGGTGCGCTCTGGAACGGGCAAGATACGCCACCAGAGCAGATGGATGATGCCGGCGAGAACAACATCAAAGCCATTCGTTCGCGGAATGGCGTGCGTATCCGCATCGACGATAGCAACGGGCAGGAATCGATCACCATCGAGACGCCCGGCGGGCAGAAAATCGTCATGCAGGATGGCCCCGGCAGCATCCAGATGCGTGATAGCAACGGCAACACCATCACGATGGACGCCGGGGGCATCACCATCAGCGCCAGCGCCAAAATCACACTGCAAGCCAGCACCATCGACATCAGCAGTAGTCTCATCAGCGCCAGCGTCCCCTTTTCCGATTTCAGCGGCGTGCTCAAATCGAGCACGCTCATCACCAATAGCGTCGTGAGCAGCAGCTATACGCCCGGCGCTGGCAACATCTGGTAGCGAGGCACCCATGCACACCATCGTCCGTTGGATGACCGTACCGCCACTCTGGCCGTCGCTGGTCGCCACCCACAACCAGGACGCCCTGACGCGCCCCTTGCTCTTGCGCTTTGCTAGCGACACCTTCATGCAAGACCTGCAACGCCTGCTTGCCGAAGCACCCGACACGTTGGCAGCGTATGAAGCCGTCCCCGAGAGTTTTCAGGCACGCCCCTCGGGCGTTGCCCCGGACGAATGGGTTTCGCCACCGCCCCCCATGCTCAAACTCTATCAGCCTGCGCATGGACATTTCTACCTTGTGGCTGTGAGCCTGGTCTGCGCACGCCCCGGCCTGCCCGACCGCATTGTGGCACCCCCCGAAGGAGAGCAGATGGGGTTCGTGTTGCGGCGCGTGATCGACGGGCAAGAACATGCCCGCATTGGGCAAGGCACCGAGGCTACCTGGGTCTCCATTCACAGCGGAAACGAAACCATCTTGCTCGAAGGAGAGCATCTTCGGCCACTTGTGGTCATGCCTGTGCACCAGGATGGACAAACCCGCCGCCTGCTCATCGGCCTGATTC
>WFOS01000083.1 GCA_015487975.1 Ardenticatena sp. | reverse complement strand
GGATACCACGCGATCCAACGACGCACCCTGCGCTCATGCACCCCCACCACCTCGACCACCTCTGCGACACTATACCCGCGTTGCAGCAACCACAGCGCATGCCAACGCATCCACAACGCTGGCGCCTCTTCTTTGTACAGCCGCTTCAGCCTCTCTGCATCGATGTGCTGACCCTACATCATGCTGATTCCAAACCCAATTGCATTAGTATTCCTTCGATACAAGGAATGCAACCCAAAGGTTTCCTTCTCTCCAAAAAGCGATCTTCTTCCCATCAGGCGAAAGGGCAGGGAACTGTTGTGCCCCTCTTGATCCGGTCAAATCCGTTAGCCCAGTCCCATCGGTATTGATCAGGTAGATCTTGAAGTGCTTGTCTGTCCCGCCAGAGAACTGTGAGACGCCTAAGATGGGCTCACCAGGAAACCAAAAAGGACGTTCAAACCAATCCGTCGTCTGTCCTGTAGCCAGCAAGTGGGGGACCCCCTCGGCATCCACGAGCCACAGGCCGGGTTTGTAGCCTTCCTCATCGGGAACATACGCAATGTATGCCAGATGCCTACCTCGCGGAGACCATGCCAGGTTGGGCTTCGAAGAACTGCCCGGAGATACGTTATCTGCTATCGGATGTCTTGGCGCCTCGCTGATCCCCATTACGAACAGCTGGGAGCCATCGATGTAAGCGAGCCTCCCGCTCTCAGGGGAGAGGGCATACGGTTTGTTCCACCGATTGGCCCGAACAGGGGTCAAATCCACATGCTCGTTGAGAATTCGAGCGCGTCGCTGTGCCACATTGGCAACCCATAGGCGTCCTTGGTCCACATACACGATATTGGCATCGTTCAACCACCACGCTGGTGTGGGACTTCCCGAGGCGATTTTGACGGCATTGGTGCTATCTTTATCACGCACGTAAATATCTTGCCTGTCTGGGGCAGTCAGGGAAAAGTACAGCAATTGCCGCCCATTAGGAGACCAAATTCCTCCATAGGCGTTGGAAACCACCAGGCGTGGATTTCCCCCGCTCAGTGGCATTTCCCAAATATCGGTGAGAAGAAAAGTAACATTGTCTCCCTCGATGGTTTGACCATTGTACTTGTCAACCAACACCGTGTCGCCATTTGGAGACCAAGCTATCCAGGACGAAAAAACGTTGCCTTCCTCGAAGGTCAATTGCACCTCACGCTCGATGCGAATGTTCTCGGCTCTGAGTCCCGGAGGAGTTGAGACCACGGTGGGGATTCCAGGCTGTGGTGGAGTCGGGGTTGCCGGCGGCGGATAAGGCGGCTGCATCGGCGTCTCAATAGGCGACTGAAGTGCCTGAGTCCCTGGCTTTACCTTCTTTGGGACCTCACCAAACATCGAAGACAGAATCACTATCAGCGCGCCTAATGCCAACATGCCCAGTAGACGATCTACGATACTCGTTCGTCGTCTCATGCATTGCATCTCCTAATGATGTTCGACGGAGTCGGGATTGGCTGCCACATGATGGTCTCACTTCGTCTATCCACGCACACCAGTCTAGAGTCCCATCTTTGGCAATGTCAATAGACACAAAGGGGGTTTTTGCGTCTCTCCCCCAGGTGCACCGACCTGTTTGGCTCTCAAAAACGCTACCAAATCGGAAATATGGCCGAAAGCGCATAGAAGACGCAGCATCCTTCCAGCGTTCACGAACAGTGTGGGGGCTTGGTGGGAGACACCCCACACGCAATAGCCCCGCCGACACCAGAGACATTGGAGGCACGTTCACGTTCTCGTTCCCTGACGTGCCCGACGTTTCTGCCCTTCCCACACGTTCCCCTTCATCTCACATCCCCGCCTCCACCAGCGCGGTAAACAAACGTCGATGCACCGTTTCATCCAACAGTAACTCTGGATGCCACTGCACCCCCACCATGAAACGGGCCGTTGGCACCTCCACTGCCTCTACCACGCCATCCGGTGCATGCGCCACGATGCGCAATGGCGCGGCCACGCTTTGCACCGCCTGATGATGCCCACTGTTCGCCTCGATTTCACGCGTCTTCAAGATCGCTGCCAAGCGGCTCGTCGGCTCGATGCGCACACGATGACGGGGAAGCGGCACTCGCAGAGGCTCAGGGCGATGTTCGAGCGCATGGGGAACTTCATCGGGGATATGCTGAACGAGCGTCCCGCCCAACGCCACACTCAACACTTGCATACCACGGCAAATCGCCAGTACGGGCAGATCGCGCTCGACCGCAGCACGCACCAACGCGATTTCGAGGCGATCACGATCTTCATCCACGCCGTACACCTGCGGATGCGGCGGGGCCGTCGTGTACCACCGAGGGGCAACATCCCCCCCACCACTCAAAATCAAGCCATCTATCGCTTCCAAAAACGCCATTGCGTTGTCCGGCAGAGGCGGGATCAGCAGTGGCACACCACCGACATGCGCTATCGCTTCAGCATACGCTCGGGCAATCGCGGCGCGCGGCAATGGAAAGGATCTTGTCGCCGGCAAAGTCCCCGTCGTAATGCCAATCACCGGACACTTCATCTTGCTCCTCCTGTCACCAAACAAAAGCGCCACACAGGCGTATTTTGCCCATGCGGCGCATCTTCCTTGGGTGCCATCACTCGATTTTAGAAAAAGGCTTCGATCCCCGTCAGATGACGCCCCAAAATCAATTGCTGAATCTGGCTCGTCCCTTCGTAAATGCTGGCCACACGGGCATCGCGCCAGAGCCGTTCCGGCGGATATTCGTTCGAGTAGCCATAGCCACCATGAATCTGAATCGCCATATCGGCGGCACGCTTCGCGACTTCGCTCGCGTAATACTTCGCCACTGAGACCGGGATTGTGCTGCGCTCCCCTTTGTTCTTCATGTGTCCAGCCTGATACACGAGCAAACGCGCTGCCTGCGTTTCGACGAACATATCCGCCAGCATCGCCTGCACCAGTTGGAACGAGGCAATCGGCTTGTCGAATGCAATGCGGTTCTTGGCATATTCCACACTGCAATCCAGCGCTCGCTGGGCAATGCCCACACAGCCACTGGCAACCCCGTACCGCCCGTTGTCCAGCGCACTCATGGCGACAAAGAACCCTTGCCCTACCTCGCCCAACCGTGCTGAATCGGGCACGCGCACATCCGTCAGGAAGAGTTCACCCGTATCGCTTGCACGCAACCCGAGCTTCCCCTTCATCTTGCGAGCCTCGAAGCCTGGTGTATCCGTTTCCACGAGAAACGCGACCATCCCCTTGTGACGGCTGCCCGGCTCGGTTTGGGCGAAAATAATCGCCACGTCCGCCCACGTGCCGTTGCTAATCCAGACTTTTTGGCCGTTGAGCACCCACTCGTCGCCATCGCGTACCGCACGGGTTTGCACATTGCTGGCATCCGAGCCAGCATTGGGTTCTGTCAGGCCAAAACAGCCAATCCATTCGCCGGAACAGAGCTTGGGAAGATATTTTCGCTTCTGTTCCTCAGTGCCCCAATTGAGAATGGTGAGTTCGACCAGCGACATTTGCACCGAAAGCGTGGTGCGCACCGACGAATCGGCATAGCCGATTTCCTCGAACACAATGGCTTCGGCGATGTAATCGAGCCCTGCACCGCCATACTCTTCGGGAATGGGTACCCCCAAAAAACCAAGTTCACCCATTTCACGAATCAGTTCGCGCGGGAAGGCTTCCTGCAATTCCCAATCACGGGAATAGGGGAGAATCTTTTCGCGGGCAAAGGAACGCACAGCATCACGGATCATTTTTTGTTCTTCGGTATACTCGAAGTTCATACGAATACTCCTTCACTCTTCATTGAGTTGCTCGGCGATCCGATTGTATCATGAAGGCGCAGCGCTCGAAAGTATCACCATCTACTTGACGCGCCTCTTTCTTTACGCTACACAACAGTCCCAACGCCAACCACAACCTTGCGGAGTCTCTTTATGAACGTGCGCTCGATCACCATCTTCACGACGATTGACCCATTCGATCCGGAGCCACATCTGCAATCTCTGTCACAAGCCGCTGAGGATATTCGCCAGACACTCACCCAAAACGGCTTCACGGTGCAAACGGTACGTCTGGCGTTGCCCGCCTGGCATGCATGGGGCGACGACCGCGATGTCTATACCATCGCGCTCTATCTCGACCGGGAAGCCCCCAACATGGGGTTCGAGTACACATCGATCGGTCCTGTTGACACCACCCACAGCACGCAGCGCGAACGATTGCCGCTCATCAGTCGCATCATCGAAGCCACGCAAAGCATTTTTTGCAGTGTTCTTTACGCCTCGGTTAGCGAGGGCATTCAGGTGGCCGTGGCTCGCGAGCTCGCTGCTATCATCCGCCACCTTGCCACGGTTGCCCCCAATGGGTTTGCCAACCTGCGTTTTGCCGCCCTTGCCAACGTCCCCCCATACAGCCCATTCTTCCCAGCTGCCTATGCTCACGACAATGAACCACCAGCAGTCGCTCTGGCGCTGGAATGTGGCGACCTCGTCGTCGAGGCCTATACCAACGCCGACTCGCTCAGCATGGCACGTGCACGCCTGGCCGCCATGCTCGAGCATTATGGCCGCATCCTCACAGAACAGATGGATGGTGTCACCCAACGTCACAAGATCATCTTCAAGGGGCTGGATTTTTCGATGGCGCCATTCCCAACGCCTGAAAAAAGCAGCGCCGCCGGCATCGAAGCCTTGGGCGCATCGCCCTTCGGAGCACCGGGAACGCTCATGGCGGCCGCTCTCACCACCGATGCCCTGTGGCGTGCCCGCTTTCTGCACACCGGCTTCAACGGGCTGATGCTGCCTGTGCTGGAAGATGCCGTGTTGGCGGCACGCGCCGGCCAAACGTACACCGTCCACGACCTACTCCTCTACAGCGCCGTCTGCGGCACCGGGCTGGACACCATTCCGCTCCCCGGCGACATCAGCGAACGCGCCCTCACTGGGCTATTGCTCGACGTTGCTGCGCTTGCCGTGCGCCTTGACAAACCCCTCACCGCACGGCTCATGCCCATTCCTGGCAAAAATGCCGGCGACATGACCGATTTCGACTTCGATTATTTTGCCAACGGGCGCGTCCTCGCAGTGCACGAACCCGGCGACGGCACGCTGTGGCAGCAGCAGGTGGATGAAATCATCGAACTCTTCTAAAACGCTCATCGATGGCGGGAAGGCCTGCCTGGTCTTCCCGCTTTTCTTTCCTCGACATGGCACCGCAAAATTCGCTTTGCCCCCCACCTGCTCGCTGGTATACTCCTGCCGAACACACAACACCCTACCAGGCAGGCGTCATGCTGCTCTTGGCGCTCATTCTCGACGAAGACGATACCGACCTCATGCACCGCGTCGCCCACGGTGACGAGGCTGCTTTTCGCCATCTCTACGAAAAATACCTCGACGCCGTCTATTCCATGGCGCTCAAAATCACGCGCGACCCACACATGGCGGAAGACATCGCGCAAGACGTGTTTTTGCGGCTCTGGCAGCGGGCAGGACAATACCGCAGCCAGCGGGGGCGCGTGCTCACATGGCTGCTTTCTATCACACGCAACCATGCCATCGACCGCATTCGCTACGACAACCGCCGCCCCGTCGCCGAAGAAGAACTCGACCTGACACGATTGGAGACCGCCAACCGCACGATCTGGCAAGCATTCGAGGACGATGTGTTGCGCCTGAGCCTGGACGAACTCCCGCCCGAACAACGCCAATGCCTGGAACTGGCGTTCTTCTATGGGCTGAGCCACAGTGACATCGCCGAGATGCTGAATGTGCCACTCGGAACAGTCAAGAGCCGCATTCGCTTGGGATTGCAGAAATTGCGTGCGATCTATCTTGAAGAAGGGCAAGAACAATCCAAATCGCCCGCTTCGGACGTATGAAAAGTGAAAAGCGTACAGGTATGAGAATCACTGTGAATTGCCGTGAATGTCTGGAACAACTGGAACTCTATCTGGTCGGGGCGCTACCAGAAGACGAAGCCGCTGCGGTGCGGTTTCATCTGCACACCTGCCAGACCTGCGCCGCCGAAGCCGCCACCTATGCCCCCATCATCGAGGCGCTGCACTACACACCGCCGCTTGTTGCTGCCCCGCCCACCTTGGTTGAGCGAGTTGCCGCTCTTCCTGCCCAACACCCACGCGCTGCGGCTCACCCGCACCGCACCCGCTGGCCGTCCTGGAATACGCTTGCCGCCGTCCTCGTCATCGGCTTGCTCTTTGCCAACATCTGGCTCTACCGCAACTGGCGAACCGCACAGACCGAATTGCAGCAACAACGCAACCTGATTGCCCACCTGGCAGAAGAGCAGTGGCGTGCCGTGCATCTGAACGTGGATGAACCGTTGCAAACCGCGCCTGTGCAGGCGGCTTTCTACTATTCAGAAGACGACCCCACAGCACCGGGATACCTCATCATTCGCAACCTTCCGCCGCCGCCAGCAGGCAAAGCCTACCAACTTTGGCTCATTCGCCCCGATGGGGTGCGCGACAGCGGAGGGCTTTTCAGGGGCGGTGAAACTGTGGTGCTCCCCGTCGAGCCACCTACTAGCTGGCACGCCTATCAGGAGCTTGGCGTGACCATCGAACCTGCTGAGGGAAGCCCTGGCCCCACAGGACCTCGTGTCCTGAATGGAGGGCTCTAAGAGAACGACCTTGCGCGCCACGCATGCCACCATGACCCGATTCACGCTTTGGACCGAACGGTTGGCTTGGTTCGTCCTCATGAGCATGACCGCCGTGACCCGCGCCGCCCACATTCGCGATCTTGTCCTGCCCAACTGGGTTGACCCCGTACACCACCTGATGCTTGTGCGGCTCATCCTGGACCGCATGGCCATTCCACTTTCGTATGACCCCTTCATTCCGAACAGCCACGCGTTCTATCACTGGGGCTTTCATGCCCTCGCCGCGTTGGCTGCGCTGCCACTCAGCCAACACGACCCCTTCACCCTAGCAACTTTCCTGCTCTGGTGGGGGCAACTGTTGAACGCGCTCACTCCCCTGGCGCTCGCTCTGGGGGCAAGGCTGCTCTACCGCAACCGTACAGCAGCCTTGCTCGCGGCAGTGCTGGGGAGCCTCGTCTCATGGATGCCTGCCTACTACGTCTCATGGGGGCGCTATACGCACTTACTCGGCGTGCTGCTCGCGCCACTGTTCATACAGGCGCTCTGGCGTCTGCACACACGCCCTGCACCACGCTGGTGGCTTGCCACCATCTGGTGGGGAACCTGGCTGGCGCTGGTGCATCTTCGTGTGACGGTTTTCACGCTCACACTCACGCTGTGTTTGATGGTGATTCTCGTAGCCCAACGCGCCTGGCGCTCACTCGGGCGTTGGAGTGTGTGTGGTGGCATCATTGCCGCACTGCTTTCCCCCTGGCTTTGGTGGCTCATTCAGCAGCGTCCACATGCCATCATTGCGACTTCCCCCCCCCAAACGCCCCCCATTTCGATCAACTTGCTCTTGGTGCCCCACAACGCCGAACTGCTCGCACTCGCAACAGGCGGCTTGTCGGTTTTGCTCAGCGATGAACGCGCATCGTTCTGGCTCATTCTCGCCAGTGGGCTGTGGGCACTTCTGCTCTACGTTTCCCTCTGGTGCAAACGCACACACCCACTCACCCGACGCATCCTGGCAGGCTGGTTCTTGCTGGCAGCCTGGTGCGGGCTGACAGCGGCAACCGTGTACGGGCGCTCCTGGGGCATTCCTGGCCCCTCGTTCGTCAGTGGAGATTCCGCCTTGATTACGCTCTTCGTGCCGCTCAGCCTGGCTGGTGGGGGCTTGCTCGCCTGGGTGTTGCATGTCTGGCTCAGGCCCCACCATGCCCGCCTAGTGGGCGCACTCCTCGCCATCACGCTCGCCATCTGGGGCGCATGGAGCATGCGTGACATCGTCAACCCAATCACCGTGCTTGCCACGGCCGACGACATTGCTGCGCTCCGCTGGGTGCGTAACGAAACACCCCCCGATGCTTTCTTCGCTGTACCCGTTCGCCACTGGCAGTACGACATTTATGTGGGCAGCGATGGCGGCTACTGGCTAGGCGTTTTGACCGACCGTCAAAGCATTGTGCCCCCCGCGCTCTACACGGTTTCGGGCTCTCCTGAATGGGTGCGTGAACGCAACGCCCTGCTGGAAACCTGGGCACGCGCCGAGGGGCTGGACGATCTGGAACTGTTGGAACAGCTCCGCGCGGCAGGTATCACCCACATTTTCATCGGCGCGAAGAATGCCCATTGGGCTGAACCACCTGCCAATGCCCCCCTTGAACTGGTCTTCCAGCATGGACGAACACGCATTTATGCCTTCCGAGAAAGCGTCGTGGAGACGCCACGCTAACACCCGAGCGCAGCAACGTTTGGCGAACCTGCGCATCTCTGTACCATATCCTTCACACAACAACGCAACCGCAGGTGGTGCCCTATGCCGAAAAAAATACCACTCTGGACAGCACTCACACTCGCATTCGTCTTCTTGATTTTGGCAACAGTGCTTGTTTGGCAATGGCAGCGCCCCACTGTGTCGCCATCCACAGGCGAAATTCGTGTGCTGGCAACGGTCCCCCCCACACAGACGCCTGCGCCAACCGCGACACACGCTCCCACCACAACCAGCATTCCTGCGGCGACAGCCACGACGCGCCCCACACCCCGCCCAACAGAGACGCCCACTCCCGCCTGGCCGCCCCGTATCGCACTGGAACCTTTTGTTTCGCTCGGCGAAGGCGATCTGGTCTACATGACATCGATTGGTGATGGCAGTGGGCGGCTTTTTCTCGTCCAACGGCAGGGGTTCGTTTACGAAATCCGTGATGGCGCGATCGACTCGACACCCTTCCTCGACGTCAGTGCGCTCGTCGAGACGGGGTTCGTCGAACAAGGGCTGCTCAGCCTGGCATTTTCCCCCGATTTTGCACAAAGCCGCGAGTTTTACATCAACTACACCGCCAAAAGCGGGCGTGGTGATACGATTGTGGCCCGCTATCGCGTCGGCGCGGATGGGCGTGCCGACCCCACCAGCGCACGCACCATTCTGCAAATCGACCAGCCAGCCGCCAACCACAACGGGGGCCTGCTGCTCTTCGGCCCCGACGGCTATCTCTACATCGGCACCGGCGACGGTGGCGCAGCAGGCGATCCCTGGAACAATGCCGAACGCCTCGACACACTGTTGGGCAAACTGCTGCGGATCGACGTGATTGGTCAGGAAACGTATGCCATCCCACGCGGTAACCCCTTCGACCCCGCAGATGGTCAAAAAGCCGAAATTTGGGCGTATGGCCTGCGCAATCCCTGGCGATTCAGTTTCGACCGCCTCACAGGTGATCTCTACATCGCTGACGTCGGACAAGATGCATGGGAAGAAGTCAACTTCACCCCCGCAGGGAGCCCTGGTGGTCTACACTATGGCTGGGACACCATGGAGGGCGCACACTGCTTCGAGCCGCCCGAAGGCTGCGACACATCGGGCAAGGTGCTCCCCGTCGCCGAATACGACCACAGCTTCGGCTGCTCCATCACAGGGGGCTACGTGTACCGTGGCACGCGCTTCCCCTCTCTTTCCGGCACCTACTTCTTCGGCGATTACTGTTCCGGGCGCATTTGGGGCTTACGCCAGCACAACGGACAATGGCAACTGGCAGAACTACTCGACACCAACGTCTTCATCTCGTCATTCGCCGAAGATGAAGCGGGCGAACTCTACGTACTCGACCTGCGCGGCGATGTGTATCATCTGACAGCTGAATAATCACAGCAAACAGAGCCGCACCCAAAGTGGCCCACGCGTGTTCTCATTCTCGTGAAAACATGCCGGCAGCTTGCTCAGGCAGAAAGGGGGCTTCATATGAACCAAGATGACATTCGCCGAGAAAAAGAACGCTGGGAAACCGAAACCGTTTCTCGTTTTGTGGCACGCCGTCCCGAACGCCGCCCACTGTTCGAAACAGCATCACACATTCTCGTCGAACGCCTCTACACCCCCGCCGACGTCGAAGTAGACTATCTTCACGATCTGGGATTTCCTGGCGAATACCCCTACACCCGCGGCATCTATCCGACCATGTACCGAGGCCGCTTCTGGACCATGCGCCAATACGCAGGCTACGCAACCGCCGAAGAGTCCAACCGCCGCTACAAGTTCCTGCTCGAACAGGGGCAAATGGGGCTCTCCGTGGCATTCGACCTTCCGACGCAACTCGGGCTCGACGCCGACGACCCACTCGCCGAAGGCGAAGTCGGAAAGGTTGGCGTCAGCATCTCCTCATTGCGCGACATGGAAATCCTGTTCGACGGTATTCCGCTGGAAAAAGTCAGCACATCCATGACCATCAACGCCCCCGCAGCGGTCCTGTGGGCTATGTACATCGCTGTCGCCAAAAAGCAAGGCGCCGACATCCGTAACCTGCGTGGTACTATTCAGAACGACATCCTCAAAGAGTACCTGGCGCGTGGCACCTACATCTTTCCCCCCGCGCCATCCATGCGCCTGGTCACCAACACCTTTGAGTTTGCTCACAAATACGTACCCAAATGGAACCCCATCTCCATCTCAGGCTACCACATCCGTGAAGCAGGCAGCACCGCCGTGCAGGAAGTCGCCTTCACGTTTGCCAACGCCATTGCCTACGTCGATGCCGCGCTGAAAGCAGGGCTGGCAGTAGACGACTTCGCCCCACGGCTCAGTTTCTTCTTCAACGCCCACAACAACCTGCTGGAAGAAATTGCCAAATTCCGCGCGGCGCGCCGTCTCTGGGCGCGTATCATGCGCGAACGCTTCGGCGCTCAAAACCCCCGTTCCGCGATGCTGCGCTTTCACACGCAAACAGCAGGTTCGACACTCACCGCCCAACAACCCGAAAACAACATCGTGCGCGTCGCCATTCAGGCGCTCGCAGCGGTTTTGGGCGGCACACAAAGCCTGCATACCAACGCCATGGACGAAGCGCTAGCACTTCCCACCGAAAAATCGGCGCAAATCGCTCTGCGCACGCAACAAATCATCGCCTACGAAAGTGGTGTCGCCGATACAATTGACCCACTCGCAGGCAGTTATGTCATCGAACACCTGACCAACGAAATCGAAGCCCGGGCGCAGGCATACATCCAGAAAATCGACGAAAGAGGCGGCGCCTTGCGTGCCATCGAAACCGGCTACATGCAGCACGAAATCCAGCAATCCGCCTACGAGGAGCAGCTCGCGATCGAACGAGGCGAAAAGAAAGTCGTTGGGGTCAACATCTTCACATCCGATGAAGTCCCCGACATCGAACTGCTGCGTATCGATGAATCGGTCGCCGAACGCCAACGCCAACGCCTGCGCGAACTCCGTGCCACGCGCGACAACGAAACCGTCCGCCGTACCCTGGCCGCCTTGCGGGACGCCGCCCAACGCGACGATGTCAACCTGATGCCCTACATCCTCGACGCAGTGGAAGCCTACGCCACCACAGGCGAAATTTGCAACACACTGCGCGAAGTATGGGGCGAATACCAGCCTGCCGTGATTTTCTGATGCGCGCCAGATGCCACAGGGCGCATACCCGTGTGCTGGTGTGCGCCCTCTTCCTGCTCATGCTTGCAGTGTTGGGTGCATGTCGCACGCCACCCCCCGAGACCACCCCAACCTGTCTCTTATACACATCTCC
>WFOS01000082.1 GCA_015487975.1 Ardenticatena sp. | reverse complement strand
GTGTTCTTTCGAAACATGCTCTCACCTCAACCTGGGTTTTGGTGGTAAAACCCCCCTCTCCCGCTCACGTTGCGCTCCCCCTTCCCCCCTTTTTGCAGTGGAGTCTTTCCTGGTTTGCATAGTTCGCCTCCCGTCGGGTTTGGGTGAGTGGTTGTCCCCCATACATGGAAGCGAGGAGATGGCTCATCAGATCAGAGACAAAGCGCACCACGCTTACGGCCCGCCCGTAGGGCATGCGCTGTGGCCCCAGCACGCCCATGATGCCAGCTGCATAGCCATCTACGCCATACGGCGAGACCACTAGGCTCACGTCCCCAATGGCTTCCCACGGCTGTTCCCCGCCGATGATGACTTGCACGCCGCTCGTGTTGTTGATTTCGGCGATGATGTGTTCCAGAAGGGTGCGCCCTTCGATGATTTCGACCAGTTGGCGCACCGCTTCGGCTTCGGCAAATTCGGGTTGACGCAGCACGTGGAGCAGGCCATCACGATAGATTTGCCCCACGCTACGGCTGTCGATGCGTTCCATGAGCAGGGCGGCCACGTTGGCGACGCTGCGTTCGAATGGTGTGAGGTCTTGGCCGATACGGTGTCGCACTTCTTGATAGGTCATGCCCTCGAACAGGGCATTGAGTTTGTTCGCAATGGCGTTCAGTGTTTCTTGTTGCAGCGGGGGGTGCGGTTGTGGCACCATTTGCTGGCGCACCAGCCCCGCCGATGTTACCAGGATGACCAGCACAAGCGCTTCGCTGATGTTGATGAGTTCGATATGTTTCAGACGTGCCTGTGGGGCTTGTGGGACAGTGACCAGCGAGGCGGTGTGCGCAGTGTGTGCCAGGACCGCGGCGGCAAGTCGCATCCACTGGTCCAGGTCCATGTGCGCTTGATGAAACTGATGGCGAATCAGCCGCTGTTCTTCTTCGGGCAATTCGCTTTGCTCCATCAGGCATTGCACAAAGTAGCGGTAGCCGCGTTCCGTGGGCATACGCCCCGCCGAGGTGTGCGGGTGCGTCAGGTAGCCCATTTGTTCCAGGGCAGCCATTTCGTTGCGCACTGTCGCCGAACTGACGCCAAGATTGTATTTTTCAACCAGTGTCTTCGAGGCGACTGGTTGTGCCGTCGCAACATATTCGCGCACAATGAGCCCCAAAATAGCCCGCTGGCGTTCCGTCAATTCATCGTACATGGCGCCCCACCCCTGAAAACACTTCATCGCAACCAACTATTTAGCACTCATATTGATCGAGTGCCAAAATTCGGCTTGTATGATAGCAAAGAGCCCTTTTTGTGTCAATGTGTTTCCACGATGATGAAAAAGAGGGCGGTACGGCGTTGATTGTGTGGGCAGGGCCGAAGTTCGACACACTATGCAGCCTGCTTGCACTTGACCAAACCATCGCTTTGGCGAGTATCTTGCCACCAGAATATGCGCACACGTATGTGGTGATTCATGAAAGCCTGGCATACTCCAACCGACCGCCGTGCGGCAACCGTCTTGTTGACGGTGCTGGTGCTCGTGCTTGTGAGCGTACTGCTCGTATGGCAGGGCGTAGCGTCACGGATGCGTCTGGCGTTTGGGGTGGCGTTGCTGGCGGCGTGGGTGTTGTGGCTGGAACGTGTGGGGTGGCTGATTCATGTGCCCAAACGTTTGCGTGCGTGGGCTGACGACGCCTGGCGAGCCCGTGGGCGGCTCTTGCTGGGGGTGTTCGCGACGTTGGGGATGCTTGTACTGAACCGCGCCGATGTACGAGCGTTGCTGTCGGCTGATGTGGAAATGGGGCTCTTTCTGCTCAGCCTGGCGGTGGCGTTGCTGGCAGTTTGGCCGGCGTCTGCGGCGTGGCGTGTACAGCATGCCTGGCGTTCTGAGACGCTTCGATGGATAGCGGCGCTGACAGCCTGGGCGTTGGTGGTGCGGCTCTGGGCGCTCGATGGGCTGCCCTGGCCGATGGCCGAAGCCGAAGGGGAACTGGCGCTCCGCGCGTTGCTGCTCCGCATGGGCGAGGTGGGGTCGCCGTTTGCGGTGGGTTGGCTGGGTATGCCGCATCTGCTGGCATGGTGGCAATCGCTCTTTGTGGGCTGGCTGGGGCCGACGCTTCTGGCGGCGCGGCTGCCAGTGGCGCTTGTGGCGGTGTGGCTGGTGCCGCTCATCTTCGTCTTCACGCGCGACCTGCTGGGCGATCGTGCCGTGGCGTGGACGGCGGCAGCCTTGTGGGCGGTTTGGCCGCTGGCGGTGCAGTATAGCCGCATCGGTACCCCCGAAGTGCTAGATGTGGTGTTTGGGCTGGGGGGGATCTGGGCATTGATGCGCGGTTTGCACCAGCGCCAGGTGGCATGGTGGGCACTGGCAGGGCTCTTGTTGGGGCTTGGCTTGGCGTTCACGCTGGCGGCACGCCTGTTCCTGCTGCTGGCACTGGGCTGGCTCGTGCTCACCTGGTGGTTGCACCCGCGCGAATGGGGTGGCCAGTGGGGTGGGGTGGGCGTGGCGCTCTGGATGGGCTGGCTGGCCGCTTCGCCATTCGCCGCCGAAGAGGGGTGGATGGCGATGGTGGGGCGTCCTGCGTATCGGGTGGATGTGTTTGCGACGGGGTGGCTTGCTGTCGTTGCAGCAGGCGAGGGTGTGTCGTCTGTGGCATTGCTGGCACGCCAGGTGCGTGAGGCCCTGTTGGGCTTCATCGCTCGCCCCGACCGCGACCGCTTGTTTGGCTGGTGGGGACCGCTGCTTGATGTGCCCATGCGTCTGGCGGTGTTGATGGGGGCAGGTGCCTGGTGGGCAGATGGCGCACGGCGGCGCACGTGGTGGTTATTGGCCTGGCTGGTATTGGGTGTGGCGTATGCCGCTCTCTTTCCCGACCCACCTGCCAGTGCCAAATTGTTGCCGCTAGCGCCGTTGATGGTGATATGTGTGGCATGGGGGCTCTGGGCGTCGGTGCGGTTGCTGCCACTGATGAAGTGGGAACGCCTGGCATGGGTGTCGGTGTTCGTGCTCGCTATCTCGGGGTGGTCGCTCTACGCCTACGGGCATCGCTACGCCAGACAAGGGCGCTTCGACATTCCCACCATGCAGACAGCGACTCTTCTGGGGCAATGGCTGGGGGCACAGGCGGAGCGTCCCTTTGTGTATCTTTGGGGGCAACCATTTCTCTTTTTCGAAAACCCTGTTCTACAATATCTGGGTCATCGCCCGCAGGGAATCACAACGTCGGAGACGGGCGATTTTTCGTTTGTGCGCGAACGCCCTGCGGTTCTGGTCTTTCTGGCGGAAGACCGTCGAGCGCTTGAAGCGTTTCTGGGGCAGCACCCAACGTCGGTTCCAGAAGCGGCCTATGCGCCTGATGGGCGTTTGCTCTATTGGTGGATATGGCTCGATGATGACAGAGGAGGCTCACAATGAGCACCAACATGCCCGACGACGAATTTTTCCGTCATGCGCTGAGCTATGCGCGTGAACGTGCCGACAGGCCATTCAAGCATACATTCTTCGAAGGGGAAAGCCTCTTTGTGGGGTTGAACACGCTCAAACCAGGCCAAATTCAAGCTGTGCATGTGCATGAAGCAAACGACAAGATCTATTTTGTGTTGGCTGGATGGGGGGAATTCACCATTGGCGATGAAGTGCGCACATGTGGTCCTGGCATGCTGATTGTCGCGCCGGCGGGTGTCCCGCACGGCGTGAAGAATAGCGGCAGCAGCCCGCTGACATTCCTCATGGTCATGTCGCCGCCACCGCAGAAGCGTGCTTGACACATGAAAGGCTTTGCAGCTGGGCAGCTTTACGCTACCATGTGGCCCGCTTGCCAGCCATCTTCTGAGAGAACATGAGTGGCACGAGTGCGTATGAAGAACATCACAACATCGCATCCAGCAACCAAAGAAACGCCAATTCTGGAAATACCGTTGCGCACGCGCGTGCGCCTTTTTGTGACCAGCGAAGCGGCAACACCGTTTGTCTTTGCGTTGATTTTGTTGTTGGCGGCAGGATTGCGCTACATCGGGTTGAATTGGGACGAGTACCAACACCTGCACCCCGACGAGCGTTTTTTGACCATGGTCGAAACGGCGTTGGGGTGGCCATCCAGTTTTTCCGAGTATCTGGATGAATCGCGTTCGCCACTCAACCCGCGCAATGTGGGGTACGATTTCTTCGTTTATGGCACGCTGCCACTTACCATCGTGAAAGGTGTCGCCTTGTTGCTCGACCGCACCGATTACAACCAGGTGCATCTAGTTGGGCGGGCGCTCAGTGCGACATTCGATTTGTTTTCCATCGTCTTCCTCTTTCTTCTGGCACGCCGTCTGTATCGCGATGATCGCATCGCGCTGCTGGCCTCATTTCTGCTGGCGACAACGGTACTCTCCATTCAGCACGCCCACTTTTTCGTGGTGGATACCTTCGCCAACTTCTTCATCGTCGGAGCGCTCTCCTTCCTCGCACGGGCACAAGCAAGCCCACGTTGGTACAACTGGGTGCTGACAGGTGTTTTCTTCGGGGCGGCCATGGCCAGCAAGATTTCGGTTTTCACCTTCGCGCTGGTGGTCACGCTGGTGGGTGGATACCATGTCTGGCGGGCGTATGAACGCGCTACGCCAGAGCGTGCCGTAGAGGCCGCTATGATTGCCGCCGAGCGCATATTTCTGCGACTGGTCCTGACCGCCTTGGTGGCCTTCCTGGTCTTCCGCATTGGTCAGCCCGATGCCTTCCGCGGCCCCGGGTTGCTGGGCATCATGCCGAGTGAACGCTGGTGGCAAAACATGCAACAAGTACGCCTGCTCGTCAGCGGCGAAGTGGACTACCCGCCAGGGCATCAGTGGACGGGACGTACACCGCTCTGGTTCCCGTGGAAGAACATGGTGCTCTGGGGCATGGGGCTCCCCCTGGGGCTGACGGCATGGCTTGGCTGGGGCGTGGCGTTGTATCGCCTGGTGCGTCGGCGTGAATGGGCACACCTGATTCCCGTGGCGTGGGTGGGAATTCTCTTTTTGCATCAAGGAACGCAGTGGGTGAAATCGTTGCGCTATATGCTTCCTATCTATCCGACCCTGGCGCTGTTGGCAGCATGGCTGCTCATCTGGCTGTGGGACTGTGCACGTGCGGGGAAGACCATACGCCTGGGGCGTTGGTGGCTTCGCTGGACGCCTGCGTTGGCCGGTTCGACGTTGAGTCTGGTCGCGGTGGGGACCTTGCTGTGGGCGCTGGCGTTTACAAGCATCTACACACGCCCGCATAGCCGCGTGCAGGCTAGCCGCTGGATGTACGAAAACATTCCGCCTGGCAGCACGATTGCAAACGAGCATTGGGACGACCCGTTACCGCTCCGTATCGATGGCAAAGATCCCTTTGGTGGGATGTATCGTGGTATCGAGATGCAGTGGTATGCCGAGGATACGCCCGAAAAGCTGCAACAGGCGCTCACATGGTTGGATGAAGCCGACTACATTGTGCTGAGCAGCAATCGCCTCTACGATTCCATTCCGCGTCTGCCCAAACGGTACCCAATGACCATCAATTACTATCGGGCGTTGTTCGATGGCCGCCTGGGGTTCGAAAAAGTGGCCGAATTTACGTCTTACCCCCAGTTGTTTGGCATCGAAATTCCCGACCAGAGTGCCGAAGAAGCCTTCAGCGTGTACGACCACCCGCGTGTGCAAATTTTCAAGAAAACTCCGGCCTACGACCGGGTCAAGGCCGAGCAGATTTTGAGCGAAGGTGTGAGTTGGGACGCGATTGTGCGCTATTGGCCGAAGCAGGCTTCCGAAGCCCCGACGGCGCTCATGTTACCCGACGAGCTGGTGCCAGTCTATCGTCAGCATGGCACGTGGTCGGCCATGTTCGATCCTGATGGCATCGCCAATCGCGTTCCTGTTCTGGTGTGGGCCTTGGCGCTGGTTTTGCTGGGAGCAGTGGCAACTCCGTATCTCTTCGTACTAGCGCGTCCATTGCCCGATCGCGGGTATGCCTTTGCACGCATCATGGGCTTGCTGATGGTGGGGTGGCTGGTCTGGCAGATGGGGAGTTGGCGGCTCTTCACCTACACACGTGCGAGCATCTGGCTTGCTATTGCAGTGTGGGCATTGGGGGCAGTCATGCTGGCCGTGCGGCGACACGCTGATATGCTGGCGTTTGTGCGCACGCATCGGCGGTTGCTGTTGATCGAAGAGCTCTTCTTCTGGGGCTTCTTTGGGCTCTTTTTGCTGGTGCGCTGGGCGAATCCCGACCTCTGGCACCCCATTTTGGGCGGTGAAAAGCCCATGGACTTTGCGTTTCTGAACGCGACAATCAAATCGGCCTATTTCCCGCCATACGATCCCTGGTATGCGGGTGGCTATATCAACTACTACTATTTCGGTTTCGTGCTGATGGCCACGCTGATCAAGCTCACGGGGGTGGTGCCATACGTGGCGTACAACCTGGCCATTCCAACCCTGTTTGCGATGACAGCGATGGGTGCGTTCGGGGGAGCGCTCGCGTTGCTGGTGGGAACACGCCGTCTGATACGTACGCGGGACGTCGGCTTTGCATTTCTGGGGGCACTGTTTGTAGCGGTTATCGGCAACCTGGGTGAGCTGAAACTCATTCTGGATGGTTTTGCATCGCTGAGTACGTTGCAGGTGGAAAGTTCTGTGCCCGGTGTTGCGTTTCTCATTCGGGCGCTGCATGGGTTCGTCACAGGGTTTTTGGCGGGACAATCGCTTCCGTTCCGTATCGAATGGTGGTATTGGAATGCCACGCGCGTGATTCAGCACCCCGTTGAAGAACCTGGCCCTATCACCGAGTTCCCGTGGTTCACCTTCCTCTATGCCGACCTGCACGCCCACATGATGGCGCTTCCGCTGACGTTGCTCGCGCTCGGTATGGCGCTCACGCTGCTCTACGGCAGCCGCACGCGTGGCCTGGGGGAATGGGTGCGCCTGGGCGCGGCGGCGCTGGTGGTGGGGGCGCTCTGGCCCACCAACACGTGGGACTTTCCAACCTATGCGGTGCTGGTAGGGGTGGCGCTTGTTTTACGTGAATGGTACCACGCGGGGCGGCTCACGCTGGAAGGCATCTGGCAGGCATTGTGGCGCTGGGGAGTGGTCGTCTTTGCGGGGTACGTTGCGTTTTGGCCCTTCCATCGCTGGTACGGCTCAGCCTACAACAGCATCACCCGTTGGCAAGGTTCGCGCACGTCTTTGCAAGATTACCTCATCATTCATGGCTTTTTCCTCTTCATCATCGTTGCCGCCTTGGCGAGCGATTTCTTCTATGGACGCGGGCAGAATGGGATCGTGCGCACCATGCGGCTTTACTGGCGCTCAATCGGGCGGTGGCGACGGCTCACCCATCGTATCACGCGCTTTGTGCGCCCTGGACTGGGCTATGCGTTGGGCTTCTACCTGCTGGCGATTGTGGGTGTGGGCGTGCTGATAGCGGTTCTGGCGGGCATGTTTGTTCCCGCGCTCATTCTCACGTTGTTGGTCATGACGACCTTGCTCGCGTTTCGTCGCACGCCTGCGCCAATGTGGCAGATGGCGCTAGCGATGGTGGGGCTGGCACTGGTGCTGACATTTGTGGTGGAGTTCATCGTGCTCGAAGGCGATGTTGGGCGCATGAATACCGTCTTCAAATTCTACATGCAGGTATGGGTGCTCTTTGGCATCGCTTCGGCGATGGCAGCGGCCTATGTCTGGCAGTTGTTGCCACGCTGGCGGAGTGGCTGGGCCTGGTTCTGGCGGTGGGGGTTTGTTTTGCTCTTTGTGGCGACAATGCTGTACCCCGTGCTGGCGACACGCGCCAAAATCGCAGACCGCTTCGATCCGTCCGTGGGGCCTTCGTTGAATGGCATGGCGTTTATGGACAAGGCCGTGCATTACGACCAAAACCAGCCCATCGAATTGAAGTGGGATAAGGCGGCGATTGAGTGGGTCTTGCAAAATGTGGAAGGATCACCTGTTTTCGCTGAAATGAACACCTATCCGGTGCTCTATGGATGGGGGAACCGTTTTGCGATGTTTACCGGCAATCCTGCGATTGTGGGGTGGGACTGGCACGAGCGTCAACAGCGGGCGCTCTTCCCTGGCGAGCTGGTCTCGCGGCGTGTCCAGGATGTGCAGTGGCTCTATAACACGCCCGATCCCAACGAAGCCTATCGCATTTTGCGCAAATACGAAGCCGAGTATGTGGTCGTGGGCGCACTCGAACGCGCATATGCCACTCCAGAGGGCATTGCCAAATTTGCCCAGATGGATGGGATTTTGTGGGAACAGGTGTATGCCAACGAGCAAACCGTCATTTATCACGTCTTGGGAGAGTAGCCATGTGGCTTACCCATCGATCTTGCACTCTCCAATCTCCCTGTCTCCAAATCACCAAACCTGTATCATCGATGAACTATGTCGGAATTGATTGACACACTCACCTGGTACATCCTCATCTCAGCATTTGGGCTCGCGGCTGCGCCGCTGGCTTTTGTTTGGTTGCGCCATTTGCCCGACCGAGGGTGGAGCCTGTCGCGCCCGTTGGGGTGGGTGCTGGCGGGGTATTTGGTGTGGTTGTTGGGCACACTGGGGATGGCGCGCCTCGATGGACGTACTGGTTGGGGAGTGTTGGCGCTAGTCGCCCTAGCAGCCTGGATGGTGCTGAACTGCTGGGGGGGGGGATGGAAGGCATGGCGGGCTTGGCTGGTGCATCATCGCAGGCTCCTTCTGGTCGAAGAAAGTTTGTTTTTGCTGGCATTTGCCGTGTGGGTTTTCGTGCGGGCGTACGATAACGCCATTTTGGGTACCGAAAAACCAATGGAATTTGCCTTTCTGAATGCAGTCGTGCGTGGCGGTGAAATTCCCCCCAACGACCCCTGGCTCTCTGGCTACGCGATTAGCTACTACTACTTTGGGTATCTGCTCATGGGGATGCTGAGCGTTATGGGGGGGATCCCGACCAGCATAGCGTTCAACCTGGGGGTCGCGTTGCTCTTTGCGCTAAGTGCGTTGGGGGCGTTTGGTGTGGGCTATAACCTGGCACGTACAGTCTGGTCGTCGCGGGCGAGCGTAGGTGTGGGGCTTTTGGCAGCACTGTTGCTTGTTGGCGTGAGCAACCTCGAAGGGGCGCTCGAAATTGCCTCGGCGAATGGGCTGGGATCGCCTTCATTTTACGCGTGGCTCGATATTCGCGGTCTCTCGTTGAATCCTTCTGCGACGTGGTATCCGTCTGACTACTGGTGGTGGTGGCGTGCCTCGCGCGTCATCCATGATATTGACCCCCAGGGTGGCGGTCGTATCGAAATGATCGACGAGTTTCCATTTTTCAGTTTCTTGCTGGGGGACATGCACCCGCACGTGCTGGCATTGCCTTTTGGCCTGCTCGCGTTGGCAGTGGCCTTCAATATCCTGCGATCTGCCCGACGGGCGGTGCCTGCACCGGCATGGCATGGCTTGCTGCTGCCTGCTGAGCAGGTGGGTGAAGGTGTGGTGGCGTATGGGCTGACGTTGCTGGTAGTTGGCGCGTTGGGCTTTCTCAACTCGTGGGATTTCCCTACCTATGGCTTGATTGTCATGGCAGCGTGGTTTGTGGGTGTCTGGTCGGTACAGGCGCGTGTGCCACGCGATATGTGGGTGGCATTGTTGGGAATTCCCATTTGGAGCATAGCGTTGTTCTTTCCCTTCTACGTTGGGTTTCGCACACAGGCACATGGGTTGGGGCTCGTTCCCTGGGCGATTCATACCCGTTTCCACCAGTATCTCATCTATGTTGGCGTGGTTGGAATGACAACGTGGGCATTCGTCCTGGCGCATGGGCAGATATGGCGTGGATATCGTCCAACACGCCTGGCGCTGGGGTTGGCGGGGCTGGCTGGTAGTGTGGCATTGTTGGGGGTAGCCAAGGGGGCGCCCGTGGTGGTGTGGGGCGTGTTCCTGGCGATGGTGGCATTGTTCGCACTGGATGCACTTCTGGCGCGGGCGCGTGCAGGTGGTGAGGCGGAAGAAGCCCGCTGGTTCGTGCTGGGCATTGCGGCTGTGGCCATGCTGCTCATGGTGCTTCCCGAATTCGTCTTCATCCGCGATGTGTTTGGAACACGCATGAACACGGTCTTCAAGTTTTATTTTCAGGCGTGGACCTTGATGGCGATTGCGGGGGCGTTTGGTGCTGTCTGGTTGATGCGGCAGTTGTCGTTCGCAGGGGCGTGGGTGTGGACGGTTGTACTGGCAGTCGGGCTTTCGCTTTCGGTACTCTATCCTGTGGCTGCCACGTGGACGAAAGCGGGCATGTTCCGCGGTGATGCCACTCTGGATGGGACTCGTTGGTATCAGGCGTCCCCCGATTATCCCGCAGCGGCGTGGCTCATGATGAACGAACCCGCGCAGGTGGTCATCTTGGAAGGGACGAAGCCCAATGCTGCCTACGAGTTCGATGTGGCGCGTGTGGCCACGTTGACGGGGCTTTCGACCGTGTTAGGCTGGGGCAACCATGAGTCGCAATGGCGAGGGAATTACGATGAACCTGGTCGGCGCACGCCGCTGATCGAACGCATCTACACCACCACCGACCCCGAAGAAGCCAAAAGGCTGCTGGATGCGTTCAATGTGCGCTATGTGGTCGTTGGCTCGTTCGAGCGAAACACATACAATCTCGCGCCGCCGCAAATTGAAAAGTTTGCAACGTTTATGACGCCTGTGTTCCAGACCGAACAAGTTTTGTTGTTTGCACGCTGACAAACGCACGGTATCTGTTCATGACGACACGCACAGTCTCGGTAGACCCACAAACTCCGTATCGTCTGGCGTTTTCTGCTGAGCAGCTCGCCTGGGGGCTTGTACTGGCAGGGGCGGCCTTGCTTCGTCTGGGTGGGTTGGGGCGTTGGCCGCTTGCTGCCAGCGAAGCAGCCGTGGTGCTGGATGTGGTCGGCCCCTTTGCACACCGTCCGCCTGCTTTTGCCCCCGATGCCGCCCCGCTTTTGCTCAACCTGGTGGGGGCGAGCGTGTGGCTTTTTGGCACAAGTGAAGCCGCGGTGCGTATCACCACAGCGCTGGCGGGGATGGCGTTGGTGGTGGTGCTCTGGCAGATGCGGGCGCTGCTGGGGCGCTCGGCGGCGTTGGGGGGGGCGTTGCTGGTGCTCGCTTCGCCCTCGCTGGCGTTTTTCTCGCGACAAGCAGATGGCACCATGCTGGCGCTGGTGGCTTCATTGTGGCTGGTGCTGGCAGGTTGGCGTTTCTGGCATACGCCCTCGCGTCGCACGCTCGATGCCATGGCGATTGTGGCTGGCGTGGCATCGACGGCTGGTGCGGGTGTTTGGGTGCTAGCAGTTGCGGCGCTCATCTGGTTGGCGTGGATGCGGCCAGCAGTACCGCATGCTGTGCGTGCTCTGGTGACCACGCATTGGATGCGTGCAGTGGGGCTCGCGCTGGGGACGGCGGTTCTGCTGGCAACAGCCTTTTTCACCAACCTGGATGGGCTGGGGGAAATGCTGGCGCAACCTGCGCAATTTGTGCGCCTCTGGCTAGGGATGGATACCGCGGCGCTGGTAGTCCCCTACATGGCAGCGTTCATGTTGTACGAATGGCCACTGGTTTTGTGGGGCATGCTTGGCAGTACCATTCTCATGTCGCAACGGCCACGTCTGGCGGCGTTCCTGCTGGCGTGGAGCGGTGGGGCGCTGCTTATGCCCGCGTTCCTCAATAGCGGCTGGACAGGCAGCATGGCGCTGGCGGCGCTTCCGCTGGCTTTGTTGGGGGGAGTAGCCGTGGCCTATCTGTTCGACGCACTGATGTCGTTTGCCGCACGGCGTGATGTGGTGGCTTTGACAGGGGGGCTGCTCATCCTGCTGGCTTTTTCTTGGCTCTTGCTGCTGGCGTATGCGCATGGGCGTGCCACAATGTCCACCGTGATATTGCTCGTGGGGGTGCCTGTGCTGGGGGGCGCGTTGCTCGTTGTTGTCGGAACGCTGCTTTCGTTTGGGGTGGCATGGCGTTCAGCGGGCATGCTGGTATTGCTGTTTTCACTTTTTTGGCAGTGGCATACCGCCTGGCAACTTGTCTATGCCAGCGCTCCCGATCCACGTGAACCGCTGGTACAACAGGCTGCACACCCTGATCTTTTGTATCTTGCCGACTTCTTGCCACGGATTAGCCTTGAACGCACACTGCACGCCGAACGGGCGCCGTTGGGCATTCAACGTTCGCTGGGCGTGTTGCCGTTCTGGTATGCACGCGAGTTTGTGCAGGTGGATGCCTTGACGGCCCCCCCGCCGTCGGCTGGCAAATGGCAGATCGTCTTGCTGGATGAAGTGGCGAGACCGCCTGCGGGCATGGTGGGGCAGCGTGTCTATCTGGGACGTGTATGGGCGTGGCCTGGATTGCGCGGGGCTGCGCTAGTAAAGTGGTTGGTGTTCCGCGAAGCGCCTGGCGTGGTTTCGTGGGGGGGGGTGTTGTATGTCCAAGTGGGGGAATAGGTATGCAATTACCGCTTTTTTCATCAGAGGAGTATCCACAGAAACGAGTGCGGGGAAAAGAATTGCTGCATCTTTTGTTGCAAGGTGATCTGGATTTTCATGCAAGTAGTAGTCGATGATATGCCACCCATGCGTTGCATGCATTCCCTGCTAAATTCCCGCCGCAGTTGCCACGGCTTTTCATCGCCTATTGGTTTGATGAACAGGTTGCACGTCGCTTGTTCGCCAATGGTACGTGCTTTACGTGAAATGCGGCGCGTGGTGAAACCAGAACGGGCAATTGTACTGGTGGTGGGTACTTCGGTTATGCGTGGCGAAAATACCCTGACACATGAGTGTTTCATGGCATTAGGGGAAATGGTCGGTTTGGACGTCGTGGGGATGGGGATTCGACACCTTGATCGTGACCGACGTATGATGCCAGCACGTTGGGGGCGCGTGTCATCTCGAATTGAAAAACGAATGCATGAGGAATATGTCTTGGGGTTTTGGAAACGGGGAAAAGGAGTCAACACAAATGCTTATAGAGAATCGTCGCCTACGCGATATCAGCGATTTGCCATTTGATTTGCTGGTCTAAATCCAATGAAGAAGTAGGTGAGACCATGAGCATAAAAGAGCAAGTGATGACGCCTGATCTAGAAAGGGGCTTAGAGCAAGAGCAACCCGAATCAAGCACGTGGCTTGACCGCCCTTTGCTTACCATTCGCTCACTCGATTGGGCGTGGGTGGTGTTTGGGGGATTGATGCTCGCTGTGGTACTGACCCGCTTTTGGGATTTGGGTTCGCGGGCGTTGCACCATGACGAAAGTTTGCATGCAGTCTATTCTTGGTATCTCTACATTGGGAATGGCTATCAACATGACCCGCTGATGCATGGGCCTTTCCTCTTCCACCTAACGGCGCTCATCTTTTGGCTCTTTGGCGATAGCGATTTTACGGTGCGTGTGGGCCCCGCGCTTTTTGGGGTGGCGATTGCTGCTGTGCCGTGGTTGTTCATGCGAGAATGGCTGGGGCGGCGTGGAGCGCTCGTTGCGGTGGCGCTGACGCTGATTTCGCCCACGGTGTTGTACTATTCGCGCTTCATTCGCCACGACATTTTCGCGCTTGGCTGGACGTTGCTCGTCGTCTATGCCGTCTTCAAATATCTTGAGACAGGGCACCAGCGCTACTTTCTGCTCACAGCGGCAGGGATGGCGTTGTTTTATTCTACCAAAGAGAATGCCTACATTTTCAGCGCGCTGCTCTGGCCATTTTTGTTGCTCATTGTGGCCTTTGAGTGGCGTCGAACGCATGATGTGGCCTCGTCGCGGGCGTGGCACATTGTCGTGAGTATGGCGGCGCTCTTGTTGCCGTTTACCACAGCGCTGGTGGTGGAAGTCTTTTTTGGCAAGCTGCTGGGCTTTGGGTGGGACGCGCTCGATTATTCGACGACAGGTATCGTGCGGAGCCTGCTGATCTTTGGCGTTCTTTGGCTGGTTGGTGCTGGAATCGCGGCATGGTTATTCGATATACGCCGTTTCCTGATGTTTGCCGCGGTATTTTACCCTATTTTCTTGCTGCTGCACACGACATTCCTCACCAACCCCTTTGGTGTGGTGACGGGATTTGTCGGGGCGTTGGGCTACTGGCTGGACCAGCATGGGGTGCAGCGCGGCGGGCAACCCTGGTACTACTACCTTCTGCTGCTCTGGCTCTACGAGTACATGGCGCTGGCGATTGCGCTTTTTGGCGGCACGTGGTTGATATTCTGGAAGCGACCGCAGGGCAAACCACTGGATGAACAACAGCGGATTCGTGTTGTTGGTATTTTCCCCATTTTCTTGCTTTGGTGGTTGGTGGCCTCTTTCATCGCCTACAGCATTGCGGGCGAGAAAATGCCCTGGTTGAGCATCCATATCAGTTTTCCCGCCATTTTGTTGGCGGCGTGGACGATTGGGCAGTTTCTGGAAGATGTGGATTGGGCGGCTTTACGTACACAGGGTGGGATGTGGTTCGCGCTCACTTTCTTGGCAGCGACGTTGGCCGCTATGAGTCTGCTCTATTGGGCGGTGCGTGGTGATTGGCCCTTCCGTGGCACAACACGCGAGGCGCTCACCGTGACGATGGGATGGCTGGCGGCGCTGCTCATCCTTGCCATCACCGGTGGTATCGCGCGGCGGCTCTGGCAGCAGTTGGGCGAAAAAGTGGCGGGGGATGCGGTGATTCTGGTGATTCTGGTGCTACTGGCCGCGTCTACCTGGCGCTATGCGTGGCTGGCGGCATTTGTGCATGGTGACATTCCGCGCGAGATGCTCATTTACACCCAAACGGCGCCCGATGTCACGATGGTCACCGAGGATTTGAAGGCGCTCTCGCAACGCCTGACGGGGGGGCTCGATATGGTGGTGGCCTACGATAGTGGCGCGTCGTGGCCCTTCGAATGGTACTTGCGCGATTTTCCCAACAAGCGCTTCTTCGGTGAAACGCCTGGACCCGATCTCGCGAACGCTGATGTGATCCTCATTGGCGAAACCTCGCTCTACAGCGAGCGTGAGCAACGCGTTCGCCCCTACATTCCCAACTATATCCGCCATGAGTACAAGCTGCGCTGGTGGTTCCCTGAGGAATACAAGGATTTGTTGCTGACCGTGCAGGAAGTACCCGACCCGAACGATCCATCGCGCACGGTTGTGCAGGCAGTGGGCGAACGCAATGCCAGCATCTTTCACATTTTGGCAAACGTGTGGCGGTATGCACGCCATGCCGAATATCGCCGCGATTTTGTGGACTTTCTGCTCTGGCGGAAGTTGAAACAGCCGCTCGGCTCGACCAATTTTGCCATGTACGTGCGCCCCGACCTGGTGAAGGAGATTTGGTCGTATGGCAATATTGTCGCGGCCAAAGACCCCACGCTCATTCGGGATGAGTATGACGAAAAGACGGTTACGCTGTCGGCAACACGTCTGATTGGCTCGTTTGGGGTCGCTGAGGGGCAGTTGAATACGCCGCGGGCGGTGGCGTTTGCTCCCGATGGGCGCATCGTGGTGGCCGACAGTGGCAATCATCGTATTCAGGTTTTCAACCCCGATGGCAGCGTTGCGCTGGTGTTCGGAACGATGGGGAGTGCACCGGGACAGTTCAACGAGCCGTGGGGTGTGACGGTTGACGCTGATGGCAACATCTACGTGGCCGATACGTGGAATCACCGCATTCAAAAATTCGACGCCGCGGGCAACTTTCTTGCCGAATGGGGCACATTCGCCGATACGCAAGGCCAATTGACACAACCGGCGGCATTCTGGGGGCCGCGTGGTATCGCCATCGGCCCAGACAACCTCTTATATGTTGCCGACACAGGCAACAAGCGCATTCAGATTTTTACGTTAGATGGGACGTTCGTGGGGATGTTTGGGGGCGCTGGGCAGGCGCCTGGGCAGTTGAATGAGCCGACTGATGTGGCGGTTGCACCCGATGGCACGATTTACGTGGCTGATACGTGGAACCAGCGTGTGCAGGTCTTTTCACGGGAATATGCCTACCTGCGTGAATGGCCCATATACTCGTGGGGAAGCCAATCCATTGTGAACAAGCCCTTCATCGAGACGGATGGCGAGCGTGTGTGGATCAGTGATCCGGAAAACTATCGTGTCATAGAATTCGACACGGCAGGAGGGGTACAACGTGTCTGGGGAACATTTGGAACTGGTCTGGATGCCTTTGCCTTGCCGTTAGGGTTGGCGTATCAGAATGGAAGACTGGCGGTCGTAGATAGCGATAATCATCGGGTGTTGTTGTTCGATGTAGGGGGGCAGTGACGGTACTCTGTCGTCTCTTGGAACCTCACTTTTTTTCAAGGAATGTATATTTTGTTTTTCCTTACCAGGCGCGGTATAGTATGTCCGCGCCGGTACGTTTTGCAAAGGGGGGCGGGCATTTGTGATAGAGATGCTCATTTCGGCCAGGTGGGGGATCGCGACCATCGAAGTTGTTGTTCTCATCACATCTGTCGTGATAGGTGGGTGGCTTGTGCGGCACTGGTGGCGGCAATGGCGTCAACGCCGCATGTTGCAAGTAGCCTTTTTGCAGGCATTGCGTGCGATTGCCCCACAGGCATTGCAGCATCAGCATATTGTGCCTTACCTTCGGGCTGTGGCCGATGCCTTGATAGACGTGCCTGGTCTCCGTGCTGTCATCATCCAAACGGCAGAAGGAACATGCCTTGTTGGCAACCTTTCCCAGGCAACCGCTCATCGCTTGTTGGCATCGCCCCATGTTCATGTGCAGAATATCCGTTTCGATTGCACACCGCTTGACGCCGAATGGCGAGATGTGTTCGTCAAAATGCGGCTTTCATGTGCCGCTCTGGTACGTCTTGAACCCGAAGGTGGCATTTTGATTGCGTTGTGTGCAGATCCCCTCGGCTTCGACGCTGAAACACGCTCCTTTTTCGAGTCTGTACGCGATGAAGTTGTCGTTGGCCTCAAGCATTTGCGTTTGCTCGAAACGCTGCATGCCCGCATTGATTATGGAAAACGCCTGCGTATCCTGAGCAACCAGCTGAATCGCACGTTGTCGGAAGAGCAAGTTGTGCGGATGATTGGTGGTGGTGCCCTCAATCTGGTTGCGGCTGATGGTGTGGCGGTCTATGTGCGTTTACCAAAGGATCGCGCCTACTGCGCCTGGGCGTACAATGTTCCCCCAAAATATACCCAACAGGTGCTGCGCCAATTGAATGAAATGCCAGGCCATCAACTGACCAAGGATACAAAGCCGATCCTCATCTCGGATGTGCGGGCGTTACCTGAAAATGCTCCTCTGCGTCGTGTCGCGCTGGAATCGGGGATTGGCGCTGTTGGCTTGTGGCCGCTCGTATACGAAGGACGTGTCATTGCAGCATTGGGAACCTACTATCGCGAGCCCCATACCTGGACCCCCGAAGAGCAGGACGCTCTTATGGCGTATGCGCGTCAGGCGGCCATTGCGTTCGAAAATGCCCGCCATGTACATGAACTGCGCCAGCGCGTGCACGAATTGACCAGCATTGCCACCACAAGCGAGCTCTTGCGTGTCTCAACCGAAGTGGATGCCATTGCGCACGTCGTATGTCGCCAATTGTACACGCTCGCCGATGTTGATTTCGTCTTTTTCGCCGATCCCCCCACTGATTCGTCCAATCTCCATATTCGTCAGGTGGCGGGTGGCTTGCCCGGTTGGCTGCGGGATGTCTCTTTGCCGCTCCAATCCCCTTTGCGTGAAATGGTGCTCCATTTGGAATCACCAATAGTCGTAACCGATCCACACAAGCACCCTATTCTCAATACTTTTGTTCCGCCCCGTGTTGGCTACCTGGTGGCGGCGCCATTGCGAAGCACCGAGGGGGAATTGATGGGCTTGCTTGTGGGGGGGAAATTGCGCCGCCTGGGTGCACGGTATCCCCGCTTTCCCGATGTTCATCTGCACATGCTCACGGCGTTGGCCGAAATGGCGGGTGCTGCGCTGGAACGGGCACGCATGTTTGGCGACCTCGAACAAGCCTACTTTGAAACGGTGCTGGCACTCGTCAAAGCGATCGAATCGCGTGACCGATATACGGCCAGTCATAGTGAATTCATTGCCCAACTTGCCGAAGCCACAGCACGTCGTTTGGGCTTGCGCGAAGAGGAAGTACAGGAAGTCTATTGGGCGGCACTCTTGCATGACGTGGGCAAGATTGGTGTGCCCGACCACATTTTGCGCAAACCCACGGCACTGACAGATGATGAATGGCGCATCATGCAGAAGCATCCCGAATGGGGTGCCCGTATCGTTGAACATATCCCCCATTTGCAAAAAATTGCTCCCGTGATTCTCGCGCACCACGAGCGCTTCGATGGAAGCGGGTACCCGCTCGGTCTGGCGGGCGAGAAGATCCCACTTGCGGCACGCATCATCGCCGTGACAGACGCGTTTTCGGCCATGGTGGAAGACCGTGTCTATCGCAAGGCCCGCTCGGTGGATGAAGCACTGGCCGAATTGCAGCGCTGTGCTGGCACACATTTCGACCCCACTGTTGTGGATGTGTTCGTGCAGGTGGTGCGTGAATGGTATCTTCCCGAGGTACTCGAAAAACGGCGTTTGGCGTAGCCCTCTCTTTCATCCAAACCGGCCCACTATGACGTAGAGAAAGGCGAAGGGATGAAATGTCTCCACTCTGTTTCGGGGAGTTGAAGTGTGGATATACGCCATCTGGGAGTTTTGCAGGCGTTGGTCTATGCCGACGTGTTCGATTTTCCGCTGACTTTGCCCGAAGTGCATCGCTATGCGGTTGGGGTTCGCCTTTCGCTGAACGAGGTTGCCGAGATTCTTCATCCCTCCTCATCGCTGGCGCCGTTTGTTCACCGCGATGGCGATTTCTTCATGCTGGCGGGACGTGCCGAGCTGGTTGAACATCGCCGCCAACGTGCCGCCGCCTCGCAACGATTATGGCAGCGTGCCTTGCTGTATGCTCGCGTGCTCGCCGTGCTCCCTTTCGTGCGTATGGTAGCGCTGACGGGGGCGCTGGCCGTGGACAATGCGGATGCGCACGACGACATGGATTTTTTCATCGTCACGGAACCGGGTTTCCTCTGGCTCTGTCGAGCGTTGGTGATTGCGCTCGTGCGCATTGCCGCCACGCAAGGGGATACGCTTTGCCCGAACTACTTCCTCACGACTGCCGCTCTGGAACTGGATGATCATTCGCTTTTTACCGCTCACGAGCTTGCTCAGATGGTGCCGCTTGCAGGCATGGATGTGTACACCCACATGCGCCGTCTCAATGCGTGGACGTTTGCGTTTCTGCCGAACGCCGAAGGCCCCCCACGTCGTGCCCCCCTGTTCGCCGCGTCCCGTTTGACCCGCTGGGGCGAAGCCGTTTTGCGCTCGCCTGTGGGGCGCTGGCTGGAACAGTGGGAACGAAGGCGCAAAATCCGCCAGTTTTCGAGGCAAGGGCGTGGTATTCCCGAAGTGCATTTTTCCGAACACCATTGCAAGGGGCATTTCAGCCAACATGGGCATCGTGCCATGCACCGGTTTGAGCAGCGGTGGGCGGATGTCGCGCAGGCGTTGGGTGTACAGATAGAACGGACAGGATAAGGAGACCCCCTATGCGCCCTGATATTACGCTGGTTCATCCGCTTTTCATCAGCAAAGATCCCGTCGAACAACGTTTGATGACACCGTACTTCCCGCTCGGCCTGATGTACCTTGCCGCGGTGTTGCGCCAGCATGGCTACACGGTGGAGATGTTCGACTGTACCTTCCGCGACGATTACGACGAATTCGATGCGTACATGCAACGTGTCAAGCCACGTGTGGTGGGAATTACCGCGCTCATCACCGTGCGCCGGCATGCGCTCATCCTGGGCGAGATTGCCAAACGCCACGGTGCAACCGTCATCTACGGGGGCCCCGACCCCACCGGTCTGCCCGAACGCTATCTTTCCCATCGTCACGGTGGCGATTTTGTAGCCGACATGGTGGTCTTCGACGAGGGGGAATTGACCCTGCTCGATGTGATGAACACGCTCTATCAGCGTGGCAATCCCGCTAGTGACTGGCGCGATATTCCTGGATTGCGCTTACGTGGCGAGGACGGGCAGGTGTTTGCCACGCCTCCACGCCCCCTCATCGCCGACCTCGACGCACTCCCCTTCCCCGCTCGCGACCTTGTGGACATGGACGCCTATCGCCGCGCCTGGGTGAAGGCACATGGCTACTGGTCGCTCAGCATCATCAATACACGCGGTTGCCCCTATGCGTGCGCTTGGTGCCAGAAGGCCGTCTTTGGACGTACCTACCGCTCACGCTCCCCTGAGAATTCGGCGGACGAAATGCGCCTCATCAAGGAAACGTATGCGCCCGACATGTTGCGCGTTGTGGACGACATTACGGGCGTCAGGCGGGCATGGGTGCCCCAATGGCGCGATGCCATTCTGGCACGCGACGCTCGCATTCCCTTCGAGTGCCTGACGCGCGTCAATCTGGCAACCGAAGAGATGCTGACCGCGCTCAAAGAGGCTGGGTGTGTGAAAATCTACTTTGGTGCAGAGTCGGGGTCGCAAAAGGTGCTGAATGCGATGCAGAAAGGCGCACGTGTCGAACAAATCGAACGTGCGGCTGCGCTCTGCAAGCACATTGGCATTCGCACGTACTTCTTCATGATGGTGGGCTATCCTGGCGAAGAGTGGGAAGATTTGCTGGCATCGGTGCGTTTGTTGCGCAAAACCCTGCCTGACGAGTTCAGCACAACCATTGCCTACCCCCTGCCAGGCACGCCTTTCTACGAACAAGTGCGCGATCGCCTCATCTTCCAAAGCGACGAATGGCACCTCGACTGGGAGTACACCGCCCAAAATCGCCTGCTCTTTCAACGTGATCGCTACAACACGCGCTTTTATCGCTGGGTGGTACGCTGGTTTCACAAGGAATGGGAAGATGCGTGGCTGGCGGCTGGCAAGCAGGTGAACTGGCGTGAATGGTTGAAAATCAAGGTGGGGGTGTGGGCAATGCGCTTGATTGTGCGCCTGCTGGCACGCCTGCCAGGAACAACGACCATTCGCTTTCAACCCGCCCCAGGGCGATGACCTATGCACGAACCGATGATGCGTGCGCCTCGATCGGCGTTCGATGCATTGGCGCCTTGCTACGACGCCCTGTTCTCGGCAGCATCCAATGCCGTGATGGCGTGGCTGCGTCGTGAAAACCTGGCGCTCATGCAGCGCCTTTTTCCCCCAGGGGGGCATCTACTTGAAATTGGATGCGGCACTGGGGAAGAAGCCGTCGCGCTGGCGCGATTGGGGTATACCGTCTGGGCAACCGATGTCTCGCCCCGCATGGTGCAACAAACGGCGGCGCGGGCGGCAGCCGCCGGGGTGAGCGACCGCGTGCATGGGGTGGTTGTGCCTGCGCGCGATCTGCACACGCTGGGGAAGCAGGCGTTTTTCGATGGCGCGTTTGCCAGTTTTGGCGCACTCAACTGTGAACCCGATGTGCAGGCATGGGTGCAGGCGATGCGCACGTTGTTGCGCCCCGATGCCCCACTCATCTGCTCCGTGATGAATCGCTGGGCATTGTGGGAAGCGTTCTGGTTTGCGCTGCATGGGCAACCGCGCCAGGCAGTACGCCGTTGGGGGCAGGGCTGGCAGGTGGCAGCAATGCCTTCTGCCGAAGGGCGTGTGATAGTGCCCGTGCGGTATTTTTCCGAGCGTGAGATACGCCGATGGCTCGCGCCGACGTTCGTCATCGAATGGGTGGCGGCATGGCCTTTGCTGCTGCCCCCTCCCTATCTCGATGCACTGTTTCGGCGTTGGCGTTCGTTGTTTGCCTCTGTCGAATGGCTCGAGCGGCGCCTGCGCAGCCTGCCACTCTGTCGCACCCTGGGCGATCACCTGCTTGTTGTTGCGCGGAGACGTGCCTGATGGCGTGGCAGCTTGGCTGGCATGTCGATGGGTTCATCAGCACCCCACCTGTGGTGGCAGACGTGGACGGTGATGGCACGCCCGAAGTGGTGGTGGCTGCTGATGCGCTCTACGTCTGGCGGTGGGATGGCACGTTGCTCCCTGGGTTTCCCGTGTGGGGGCGCAATGCCTTTGCGTCGCGCCCCGCCGTCACTGACCTGGATGGCGATGGATGCCCCGAAATTGTGGTGGGATGTGATGACAACGCGCTCTACGCCGTGCGTGCAACAGGGGTGTTGCAGCCTGGATGGCCTGTATGGACACGCGGGGATGTGTACAGTTCTCCCACGTTGGCCGACCTCGATGGGGATGGTTTGCCCGAGGTGGTTGTTGGGTCGGATGATGGGGGTGTGTACGTTGTCGATGCTCAGGGGCATCTGTTGCCTGGCTGGCCGCAATCGACGCATGGTTTCGTGGCCGCTTCGCCCACGGTGGCGGATGTCGATGGTGATGGGGCATTGGAAGTCGTGGCCGCATCGTGGGATGGGGCGGTCTATGTCTGGCGGACGGATGGGCGCCTGTTGGCGGGGTGGCCGCGCATCACAGGGCATTTTGTCTGGGCGTCGCCCGTGGTAGCGGATGTGGATGGCGACGGCATGCCCGAAATCGTCGCCGCGTCCGATGCGCTCTATGTCTGGCGGAGCAATGGGCGCATGCTGGCGGGGTGGCCGCGCCCTTTGCAGGGGTATGCGGTGGCGCAACCCCTCGTTGCCGATGTAGATGGCGATGGCGTGCCCGAAATCGTGCAGGCAAGCGATACACTCTACGCCTGGCGTGCCGATGGAAGCCCGCTCGACGGTTTTCCTCTGGCGTTGCCGGCTTTCGTCTGGGGGCAACCGCTCTGTCTGCCAGCCATGTCGGGCTTGCGCTTGCTGATGGGGGCATGGGATGGGCGCGTCTACGCCGTGGATGCGGCCGCTCCACGCCTGTGTGTGCTGGCGTCGCTGGGGGCGCCGCTGTTTGCACCGTTGACACGCGGACTGGGGACGCAGGTGCTGGCAGCAACCTGGGCGGGGGATGTCTGGCTGGGGGATGGTGCAATGGAAGGTCTGCCCGCCGCGCCTGCTGAGCGCCTGCCCTGGGTGATGCGCACACTTGCGCCTGCCACGCTGCATGTGCCCGACGTGCCCGAAAACACGCCCGTGTTCGTGCAGGTGGCCGTTTCGCCTATGCGCCGTGCCGTGCTCTGGTATCGCGCCGACCACGAGCATGCCTGGCACCCTGTGCCGCTGGTCAGGCAGGGTGGACGCTTGATGGGGCTGGTGCAGCCATTCCCCGCGGGGCGGCAGGTGCGCTTGTTCGTGGATCTGTGGCCTGACGAAGGTGGTGCCCTCCCTGTGGAAGGACGCTTGTGGCAGGATGCCCCGCCCACAGTGGGGAAGCGTCTTCCGCCTGCCCCGCATGTCTGGACGTATCGCACCCATCCCGTCTTGCGCGAACGCCTACACCGACGAACCCGCCGCCTGTGGCGGCGTTTCACCAGATGGATGCGGCGATGAATGCGAACACATGGGGAATGCGGCTGGAAAACCTGGCGTTTGGCCTGTTGATGGGGCTGGCGCTTCTGTTTCCTTTTGAATTCGTCAAAGCGCCCTGGCGCCCCTTCCCCTGGGTCGCAATCACCAATGTCGAAGTGTTGGTAGCGGTGGTGCTGGTGGTGTGGGGAAGCGCTGCGCTGGCGCGTCGGCAGGTTGCATTTCCACGTCCGCTGGGGTGGTGCGTGGGGCTTTGGTTGCTGGTGGTGGCTGGGTCGGCGTTGGCCGCGCCTGCGCAACGTGAAGCGGCGTTGAAGTTTACCGTGCGGACGGCACAGGCAGTGGCGCTCGGTTGGGCAGCATATGACCTGGCGCACACGCCATCACGTCGGCGCTGGCTGGTGGGCGCACTGGGTGTAGCTGGGGCACTTGTGGCACTGTTGGGGCTTGCCGAAGCCGCAGGCTGGTCGGTGGTACAGGCCTGGTTGCTCAATTTCAAACATGCGCCGACGCGCATCGGCGAAGTGGTGCGCGTCAGTGCCTCACTGGTGTATGCCACTGTGGCGTCCATGGTGCTGGAACTGACGGCGTCTGCCGTGTTGGGGCTGGCGTTGGATACACGGCGCACCTGGCGGTGGGGGTGGCTGGGTCTCTTCCTTCTGCTGCTGACGGTGCAACTGTTGACGCTCACGCGGGCTGGCACGCTGGCGATACTGGCAGCGTTGGCGTGGTGCTGGTGGTGGGGATGGCGGTGGCGCTGGGCGGCTGCGCGGCTCGCCGCGTTGGGGGGCATGGCATGGCTGGTGGGGCTGTTTCTGCTGCTGGTCTGGGTCAATCCCATTCTGGGATTGCGGTTGAAAGGTGAATCCGACCGTGTCTGGTATCAGGCACAGTACGAAGCACCGTCGGAAGTCGTGGCAACAGCGGGGGCGTTGGTGCGTCTTCCCGTGCGTGTGTGGAACAAAGGCGTGCGTTCGTGGCACCCGTCGGGGGCGTATGCGTTTGCGCTTTCGTACCACATGCAGCGTGAAGATGGCACGATGGTGACCTACGATGGCTTGCGTTCACCTTTGCCGCGTGTGGTGCTGCCTGGTGAGCAGGTTGTGGTGCAGGCGCAGGTGCTCGCGCCTTCCGAAGCGGGGCGCTACCGTGTCGAGTGGGACATGGTGCAGGAGGCTGTGACGTGGTTCAGTTGGAAGGGGGCCCCAACCGCGACGACATGGCTGCTGGTGGAAGGGAGTGCGCCAGCGGGAGATACGGCGCCGGTTCCCACACTGCCTGCCTCAGCGCCCCCCACGGATGTACGCCTGGTAGTGCCTGCGCCTGGCCGTCTCACGCTTTGGCGTGTCGCGTGGCGCATGGTGCAGGCACATCCCTGGCTGGGCGTTGGGCCTGACAATTTCCGCCTGGTGTATGGGGCATATGCTGGTGTCGAATGGTGGGATGTGGGCATTCATGCCAACAATCTCTACATCGAATGGCTGGCAGACACAGGTGTGGTGGGAGTGGTGGTCTTCCTGTCGATGGTGGCAGCGATAGGATGGCACGTGTGGCGGGGGCTGATGACCACCGCTGCGCGCGAACGGGGAGTGCTGCTGGCAGGGAGTGCGGCGCTGGTGGCCTGGCATGTGCATGGTGGGTTCGATGCCTTCCACGAATTTTGGCCGACGCTCATCCCGTTCTGGTTGTTGGTGGGCATAACGGTACGGTTGGCGGATGATGTTTGCGCGCAGGTCGGGCAGGATGCGCATCGGATTTGACCTGACACCGCTTTGTGGGCAGCCAACAGGTGTGGGCGTTTACGCTGCGCATGTGCTGGCACATATTGCCCCGTTGTTGGATGAGCCGATCGTGTCGCTCGCGCATCGGGCGGTGCAGTGGCCTGTGGGCGTGCCGCGCCCTGCTACCCACCAGATGACGCCGCCATTTGCCATGAACAAAACCCTCTGGATGCAACTGTGCCTCCCATGGCAGCTCCACCGTGCAGGGGTACAGCTTTGCCATTTTACCAACAGTGTTGCCCCACTGCTGAGCCCTGTGCCTCTCGTCGTCACCTTACACGATGCCAGTCTCTGGCTTTACCCCGACTACCACTATTCACGCCGCTTGCTGACCATGCGCCCCCTCATTCCTGCGGTGGTGCGTCGGGCGCGGATGGTGGTGACGGTGTCGCACCAGGCCAGTCGCGACTTGATGCGTGTTTTGGGGCTTCCACGCGAAAAAATACGGGTCATCTACGAAGCGCCATCGCCTTTCTTTCGACCTTTGGCGCCGGGGGCGTGGATGGCGGGGGTGCGGGAACGGTATCGCCTGCCTGAGCGGTTTGTGCTCTATGTGGGCACGCTTGAACCGCGCAAAAACCTTGTGCGGCTGGTGCGGGCGGTGGCACGGCTCAATCAGGAAGCGGGTGTGGCGTGTGGGGTGGTGCTTGTGGGCCCACGTGGTTGGAAAGACGAGGCAATTTTGGCGGCAGTGGCCGAAGCGCGTCGGGCGACCACGGTGTGCCTATTGGGGTACGTGCCGCTGGAAGATGTGCGGGCGCTGTACAACCTGGCGGCGGTCTTTGCGTTTCCTTCATTGTACGAGGGGTTTGGGCTCCCCGTGCTGGAAGCGATGGCCTGTGGAACGCCGGTGATCACGTCGCGGGGCGGGGCGCTGGAAGAAGTAGCAGGGGATGCGGCAATGTTGGTGAACCCCACCGACGAGACGGAGATGGTATCAGCGCTGGCATCGGTGCTCTGTAACGACGATCTGGCGATGAGATTGCGAGCAGCAGGGCTGGCGCGTGCCGCGCAGTTCGATTGGCGGCGCACAGCACAGGAAACGATCGCCCTCTACCGCGAATGCGTGGCGTAGCCCGTGTGTCAGCGTGTCAGGCGTTTTCGGCTTCGATTCGCTCCAAAAGCGTCGTGCTGCTTTCGCGCACCTGGTGGGCGACACGACGGATATCCTCGTCGAGCATATGAGCATCTTGCCCGTAGCCGAGCCGTCGCGCCAGGTAGTGGAAGGCTTCCGTGTCGGCGGCAGGTACGGTCAAATCCTCGGCATTGCCGCGCACGATGCGCAGGGCTTCGATGAGCTGGCGCAAGAAGATGTGGGCACTGCGCAGCGTGGCGTATTCTTCACGGTCGAGGAGTCGGGCATCGTAGAGCGCGTGGAGTGCCTGGCGGATGTTGGGCACGCGCAAGGCGGGCGAGCGGTGCCCGTAGGTCATTTGCAGAGCTTGCACCGTGTATTCCACATCCACCAGCCCACCTGGACTGAATTTGGCGTTGAATGTGCCTGGACGCACCAACTGGCGAATCTGGCGTTCGCGCATGGCACGCATGGCGGCAACGTCGAATGGGTGCCCTGTGTAAATGAACGTGTCGCGCAGTGCCATGATGCGTGCGCCGAGGGCAACATCGCCCCCTACGGGGCGCAGGCGCACCAACGCCTGCCGTTCGTAGGGCCAGGCAGGCCCATCGGGAGCAAAGTAGCGTTCGAACGCGGTCAGCGGCACAGCCAGGCTGCCAGCGCGGCCATAGGGGCGCAGGCGCAAGTCGATTTCGAAAATGCCTTTGCGGCGCGATTCCAGCAGTTGCAGGAAGAGCGCTACCAGGCGTTCGTAGTATTCGGCGCTCGTGATGATGGTAGGGCCCGAGGTGGTGCCGTTGCCTTCGTACACGAACAGTAATTCGATATCCGAGGCAAAGCCGAGTTCGCGTCCCCCAAATTTGCCGAGCGCGAAGATGGCCAGGCGGGCAGGGGCGTTCGTTGTATCGCGTGGTGTGCCGTACTGGGTGTGCAGGTGCGCCTCGGCGATATGGAAGGCCGCGTTCACCACCACTTCGGCAAGGTCGCTCAGTTCGGCGGCAAAATGCTCGAACGCGGGTGTGCGCCCAAGGATGTAGCGCATATCGATGCGGAACATTTCGCGGTCTTTGTAGGCGTTGAGCACCTGCTTGCGTTCTTCCAGCGATTGGGCATCGGCCAGCAGGGTTTCCAATTCGAGCGTCATTTGGGGGGCACTTTTGCCCCAATCCAATGTTTCCACGTGTTGCACCACGGGGAAAAGATTGTCGTGTTGCATGCGCAAAAAGTCTTCCCACAAAAACTCGCTGACGCCGAGCAAACGCGCCAGGGCGTCGAGCACTTTGGGACGTTCGAGGGTGGCGAATTCGTCAGGCCAGTTGGGGGTGCTGAACAGGTTTGCCAGAAAATCGCGAAAGTTGCGCAGAGCTTGTACGGGATTGGGGGAGTGCGGCAACAGGTGCGTGAAGTGTTTGACCAGCACGACGGCGGCACGCACTTCGCGCAGGCGGCGTTCATCGGTAATTTTGCGCCCTCGATGGTCTGTCACCCAGAGGGTGTCCTGTACTTGCTCGCCTTCGGAGCGTACGACCACGCGGACAATGTCGATGCCGCTAATGGTGAGGGCGTTGCTGAGTTCGAATAGAAAGCCCACCGTGTCGCGTGATTGAATGTGGAGCACTGTGTAGTGGGGGTCAGCGTCATTGTCGATTTCGATTTCGACGGGGTAGAGCGTGTCAGGTTCGCTTTTTTCAGCTCCCAGGCGGTTGCTCAGCCGTTCGATGATGATGTGGCGGGCGGTATCCCGGTCGTCGTGGAGAAGGTGGCGGAACAATGTGCGCAAATCAGCCTCATACGCCGACCAGGTTTCAGGTGAAAAAGCGTCATCGCCTGTAATGGTGAAAACGTCCACCAGTTTGCGACGTTGCTGTTGGTGAGCGTCTGGTTCGTAGGTGAAGATTTGCCCGTCGAGGATGTTGGCGCCATAGGCGAACAGCAAGCCACAAATGATCGAAAGCGCGCCGCGGGCATCATAGCCAACGATGGTGAGCCGCCATTTTTCGTCGTCAGGTTCGGCGTGGACACGCACGGGGGTTCGTTCGTCCAGGCTGGCGGCAAACGTAGCGTGCAGCTGAATTTCATCGGGCGTAAAAATTTCGCGGTAGGAAGGCGCCAGGCGTGCCACATGCTCGGCAACGGTGTCTCTGGTTGGGGCAGTGACGGCGCTTTGGGTGTTGGGAAGTAGGTAGCGCTCATACACCTGGCGGACAGCGTTGGTGTGGGCATTGTACTGTGCCAGAAAATCTTCGGCGGCGGTCTCCCCCTCGAAGCCCAAACGGCGTGCCAGGTGGCGCAGCGTGTTGGGGGTGTCGGGGAGCGTGTGTGTCTGACGAAAGTCGCGGAGTTGCAGTGCATGTTCGACGGTGCGCAAGAAGAGATAGCCTTCGCGCAAAATGCGTTCGTCTTCCAGTGAGAGTAGATTGTGCGCGAGCAGGCGATGTAGGGCATCCAAGGTGTTGGGGGTGATGATGTCGGGCAAGCGTGCCCCATGTGCCAGTTGCAGGTATTGGGCAACGAACTCGATGTCGCGGATGGAGCCTGCCCCCAGTTTGACTTCACCCCAGGTGCGGCCTGCGGCTTTCAAAAAGGCTTCGATGCGGGCTTTCATGGCGTGCACGTTGGTGCGTACGTCTTCATGCGATTCGTCAGTGAAGATGAAGGGGTGTGCGTTTTGCAGAAACGTATAGCCCAGTGGGAGGTTGCCTGCGATGGGACGTGCTTTGAGCAATGCCTGACGTTCCCACGCGCGGGCGTTTTCGCGCAGGTAGCGTTCGTAGGCGACTTGTGAGGGGACAAGCGCGCCGACGCGCCCCCAGGGGCGCAGGCGTAAGTCAACGCGGTACAGAAACCCTTCTTCGCTGTTGCGGGTAAGGATGTCCACAATGCGGCGGGCCAGTCGCTCGTAGGCGAAGCCGTTTTCTTCGGCCAGAAAGACAAGATCGATGTCGGAGCTGTAATTGAGTTCGCGGCCGCCCAGTTTGCCAAAGGCGAGGATGCACATGCCTGTGGGGTCGATGTTGGTTTCCTGAGCAGCCAGCTGGAGCGCCATGCGCACGCAGGTTTCGGCCAGCAAAGAGAGATGTTCGGTGATGGTGGCAATGTCCAGCAATCCGAAGAAGTCGGCGGCGCCAATGCGCACCAGTTCCCAATGCTGGTAGCGTCGCAGCATGAGCAGGGCGTCGTGGCCGCGCGCTTCTTCGAGCGCTGTTTGAGCATCGAGATGGAACTGGGCAGCGCTTTTGGGCGTGGTGAGCGCGCGCACATCGCGCAGCCCCGCGAGTAGGGTGGGGGAGCGTTGCAGAATGGTGGCGATGAAGCGGCTTCCCCCACACAGCAGGGTGAGCATTTGTACAAGGCGCGGTGTTTGGCGCAACGTTTCAAGCAGGTCAGGAGAAACGTGTGTGAAGAACGACGTGAGGAACGTGCGTGCCTGTTCTGGGTCGGCACTTTCGTGCAGAGTGGCTTCGATGAGGGGGGCAAGATCTTCGAGTGCCGGTGGCAGGTTGTGAATGGTAGCGGGTTCAGGTGTCATGGTTCGTGCGTGACGGGTTGGTTGGTTCGGGCAGGTGGCAGGCGTTCAGCCCCAGCAGGCGCGACAGGCGGTAGCGCGAGCGGGCGATGATCTGATAGATGGGTTCGAAGAGGGGGCTGAATGGGGCACAGAGTGTGCCGAGCCATTGCCATGGTGGGGGCAGCACCCGTAAGGCTTCGAAAACAGCACGGGCCGCACGAAAACGGCGCCCATCGGCGGTGATACATTGCAGGGCCTGGGCGCATTCGTCGCGCGTCAGGCCTGGTGCAATGGCGGCGGGGTCGATGGTTTGGAACGGAACAATGTGCAGGCGATGCGCTTTGTCACGCCTGCGCAACCACTCTGCCGACCACTGGCAGATGCCGCAATCGCCGTCGTAGATGATGGTGGCGTGGTCTCGCGTGGTTTCCATGTCGATGCTCCGCCTGCCTTTTGATGCGTATGGTGGGGAAAGTATAGCGCTGAACAGGCGGTTTGTGTATTGCGGGTCAGGCGCGAATGAAGTGCACGTTTTCCCAATCGCCTTGCCTGACGTAATACACACGCACTTCACCGCTGCCCTGGTGTTCGGCACGCTGGGCGATGAACGTTTCGTTGCCGAACGTAAAAGCGAACTCGGGCGAGTTGGGCACAAAGCCATCTGCAAAAATGCGTTGTTGCAGGGCCGCGTCGGGGTTGAATCGAATCACCTGGTGGGCGTTGGCTTCTGCGAGCAGCATGTCGGCGAATGATGGTGAAGGGGGGTGGGTGATGGCGATGG
>WFOS01000081.1 GCA_015487975.1 Ardenticatena sp. | reverse complement strand
CGCTGAAAGCATCTAAGCGGGAAACTCGCCCCAAGATGAGGCCACCCACCTCCGCGAGAGGGTAAGCGCGCTGGGAGACGACCAGTTCGATAGGCCGGTGGTGGAAGCGTGGTAACACGTGGAGCCTACCGGTACTAACGCGCGAGGGCTTGCCGCGCATTCGCGCAGGATTTCTGCTCCGCATCCATTGCAATTGGTTTCCTTACCAAGTACATACGAGTTGCCTTCGAAAGGAAGGTTGGTGACTTTCGCGGTGGGGGTACACCCGGTCCCATCCCGAACCCGGCAGTTAAGCCCACCAGCGCCGATGGTACTGCGCGGGCAGCCGCGTGGGAGAGTAGGTCGTTGCCAACCTTCCTTTTTTGTTTTTTCTTTTCGTTGTTGTCGATATGATGAGCACAAAAAGCCCGCCTACAATCAGGCGGGCTTTTTGTGTGCTTGCCTTGTGTGTTCAGTGATGCAGGATTTGCGAGAGGAACAGTTTGGTGCGTTCGTGGCGTGGGTTGGTAAAGAAGTGTTCGGGCGTACCTTCTTCGACAATTTGGCCGGCGTCCATGAAGATGATGCGATCGGCCACTTCGCGGGCGAACCCCATTTCGTGGGTCACGACCACCATTGTCATACCAGAGCGTGCCAGTTCACGCATCACGTCAAGTACTTCTTTGATCATTTCGGGGTCCAGGGCAGAGGTGGGCTCGTCGAAGAGCATGATTTTGGGTTGCATGGCGAGTGCACGTGCAATGGCGACACGTTGTTGTTGCCCGCCGGAGAGTTGACCAGGATATTTGTGCGCTTGGTCTGCGATCCCGACACGGTCCAACAATTCCATGGCAAGTTTCTCGGCTTTTTCGCGCGGCCATTTGCGCACGATGCGGGGTGCCAACGTGATGTTGTCGAGGACTGTCATGTGTGGGAAGAGATTGAATTGCTGGAAGACCATGCCGACCTCGCGGCGGATGGCTTCGATGTTACGCACGTCATGGCTGAGTTCGATTCCATCGACGATGATGCGTCCTTCATCGTGTTTTTCCAGGTGGTTGATGCAACGAATCAGTGTGGATTTTCCTGAACCAGATGGCCCAATGATGACGACGACTTCCTGCCGTTTGACGCGCGTGGTGATACCTTTGAGTGCCCAGAAGTCTCCAAAGCGCTTTTTGACATTCTCCATGATGATGATGTCATCACCGTTGGCTGTTTGTGGATGGGATTGTTGCTGCGTCATGATGCTCTTTCCTCCTTACCTAGTTAGCGCCGACTGACATTCAAGCGTTCTTCGATGCGACGGCTTGTGTACGACATGGAATACGAGAAGACCCAGTAGATGAGCGCGATGAAAACGAAGACTTCGCGTTGCAAGCCGATGAACTCGGGTTGCGAGATGACGCTACGAGCAATGGCAAGCAATTCTAGCAGGCCGACGATGAGGACGAGCGTCGTGTCTTTGAAGAGTGCGATGAATTGCCCCACAAGAGCAGGGATGACGATGCGAAGTGCTTGGGGCAGAATGATGTATTGCATCATTTGACGGTAATTCAACCCGAGGGCTTGCGCCGCTTCGTATTGACCTTTGGGGATGGCCTGCAAGCCACCACGGACGTTTTCAGCGAGGTAAGCGGCCGAGAAGAGTGTGATCCCAGTGACGGCACGGATGAATTTGTCCACACGAATATCGCTTGGGAGAAAGAGTGGTAAGAGGAGCGACGCTGTCCACAAAACCGTTACGAGTGGTACGCCACGGATGATTTCGATGTAGAGAATGGAAAACGTTTTGACGACGGGCAAGCTGCTGCGGCGCCCCAATGCGAGCAGAACACCGATAGGGAATGAGGCAACAATCCCGATGACAGCCAGCAAGATAGTGAGTGTCAACCCGCCAACTTGTCCAGAAGGAATGTTGGCTTCGAAGAAGGGGGGGGTGCTGCTGGGACGAACGTCCCACAGGATGATGAGCACGATGAAAAACGAGAGCACCCACAACCAGACGACGTATTTGCGCAGGTGCTCGCCTTTCCATGCTCCTAAGAATTGCCCACCGACGAAGATGGCTGCCATGATGAGCAAATTGATTTTACTGGCAGCAGTGATTGGAAGAAAAAGTGCACCAAGGATGCCCAGCACGACGACGCTAATGGGAGCCGTCCATTCGCGCCCACGCCAAGCGCCCCAACTCAACCCGCTCAGGAGAACGACGATACCGAGCGTGACCCAAGAGCGCCACAATTCTTCTTGGGGATAGGGGCCAACCATGAAGAGGCGCAGGTTTTGCTTGACGACATCCCATTCGGCGGCGAAGAAGATCCATGCAAGGATGCGGTAGAGCACGAAGGCGACAATAGGCGTGACGATGATGGTAATAAGCGCATTGTACCAGGGCGTCAGGAGATTGTCACGCAGCCAGTGCCAGATACTTGTGATGAGCGATGGCGTTGTATGGGTTTGCGTTGTGGTTGTCATGGATTACCTCTCGACCAGACGCACTTTTTGATTGTACCAGTTCATGAACAGAGATGTGAGCAAACTGGTGGTGAGATAGCAGGCCATGACGATGGAAATGACTTCCAGCGCCTTGCCAGTTTGGTTCTGAATGGTTGTCGAGACGGCAAAGAGATCTGGGAAGCCGATGAAGAATGCCAGACTAGAGTTCTTGGTCAGGTTCAGGTATTGGCTTGTCATCGGTGGGATGATGATGCGCATCGCCTGGGGAAGGATGATGAAGCGTAGACTTTGGACGGTCGAGAGCCCTAGTGCTGTGGCAGCTTCACGTTGTCCCTTGTCTACGGCTTGGATGCCAGCGCGAACGATTTCAGCGATGAAGGCCCCAGTGTAGACGACCAGTCCGATGAGGAGAGCCGCGAATTCAGGGGCGAGAACAGTACCCCCTTCGAAGTTCAGGCCGGCGAGTTCGGGGCGCGTAATGGTGAAGGGTTGCCCCGGTGCAAAAAACCAGCCAGCGATGACAACGATAATCCATGCAATGAGCGCCGATGTAAGGGGATAGGATGTTTGCCCGGTGCGGTCTTCGCGTGTCCATTGGACGCGATAGACGATGTAGGCGATGACGAAGGCGGCGATGAAAAAGCCAAACCAAATGCGGAAGCCGTCTAGCGGTTCGATCCACGGGATGGCCAGACCGCGGTTACTGAGATACGTAGGACCGGGTAGGGCAATCGCTTGGCGGACACGTGGAAACTTGAGCATGACGGCAGTGTACCAGAAGAAGAGCTGCACAAGCAGCGGTGTATTGCGAATGGTTTCGACATAAACCGTCGCGATCCCTCGCAAGAGCAGGTTGGGCGAAAGGCGCAAGATGCCCATGATGGTGCCCAAGATGGTCGCCAGAATGATGCCAATGATGGCTACACGGACGGTATTCACAATCCCAACGAGGAAGGCGCGACCGTAGGTGTCGTCGGATGTGTACGAAATGATGGAATCGCCAATATCGAAGCCTGCACGCAAACGCAGAAAATCATACCCGGGAGTGAGACCGGCTTGGGCGAGCCCTTCACGAGCATTGTTGAACAGATAGACGGCTGTGACGATCACGACGATCAAGAAAATGATTTGGGCAATGACGGCAAGAACGCGCTCATCCCGCCAGAACGGAGGCCGTGCATGTTCGACAGGAAGTGGGGTGTTGGCCATGGATATGCTCCTCCACCAAACAATCGAACTGAGATTGAAACGACAGTGTGTGTAAGAAAAAGAAGGGCGGCTACGACGTGCAGCCGCCCTTTTGTGTCGTCCGGTTTAGCGGAACGGCGGCGAGTAGAGCAATCCGCCATTCGTCCAGAGGTCGTTCAACCCACGTGGTAGGTTGAATGGCGTGTCTGGCCCAAGGTTGCGATCGTAGATCTCGCCGTAGTTGCCCACGTGCTTGACGACGCGGTAGGCGAAGTCGTTGGTCAACCCCAGGCTGGTGCCGAGGTCGCCTTCCAGACCGAGGAAGCGGCGGATGTTGGGGTCTTCGCTGTTCATGAAGTCGTCGATGTTCTGCGAGGTGATGCCAAATTCCTCGCCCTGGATTGTGGCAAAGACCACCCACATGACAACGTCGTGCCAGATGGGATCGCCTTGCAACACAGCCGGGCCGAGCGGTTCTTTCGAGAGCGTCACGTCGAGGATGACGTGGTCATCCGGGTTTTGCAGAACGGTGCGGCGCGACACCAGACCCGACTTGTCGGTCGTCACGGCATCACAGCGGCCTTCTTCGTAGGCGTTGAAGGTGCTGTCGGCATCCTCGAAGACAACCGGCTCGTAGTCGAGGCCGCGGGCACGCATCTGGTCGGCCAGGTTCAATTCGGTGGTCGTCCCAGTTTGGACGCAGATGGCAGCGCCATTGAGGTCTTCCATGCTGGTGATGTTGTCGGCTTTGCGCACCATAATGCCCTGGCCGTCGTAGAACGTCACCACGCCAAAGTCGAGCCCGACACTGGTATCACGCCCAAGCGTCCAGGTGGTGTTGCGGAAGAGAACATCGACTTCACCGGTTTGCAACGCGGTAAAACGTTCCTGGGCGGTGAGTGGGCGATACTCGACAGCATTGGGATCGTCGAAGATGGCAGCGGCAACGGCTTTACAGAAGTCCACATCGAAGCCAGCGAAGTTGCCACTTTGGTCGAGGTAGCCGAATCCGGGCAGCGCTTGGTTGACACCACAGATGAGTTTGCCACGGGCCTTGACAGTTTCGAGCAGACTTTGCCCCGTTTGTTGCTGGGCTTCTTCTTTTTGTTCGGGCACAGGGGTGGGGGCTGCTGTTTCGGCCGCGCCACCTGTTTCGGCTGCGGTTTCGGTGGGTGCGCTGCCTTCTTCGCCACCACCACCACATGCTGCCAAGACCAACGCCAAGGCAGCCAGCAGCGTAACGAGCAAAAGCAATCGTCGGTTCATACCTTCTCCTCCTTTATATTGAGTTGATACGTTGATACAACAAACTGGGGAAATACCCAGAAACGGCCAATGACTGGTTGCTTGGTATGTATGGCTTGAAAGGACAAGAGAAAAAGTGGCTCGACTTCGTTCGCGATGGATTGGAAGGAGTATACGAGAGAGCCAGGTCATTTGTCAAACGCCTGTTACGTTTTGGGCCCCCTGAGGATGTTGCTGTGCATTTGACACAATACATTTTTAGATTAGACTAAAAACGAAATTTTTAGTCCTACCTAAATTTTGCTCTCTTATGATGCACAGGTGAACCAATGAGCAACGTCACGGGAATCCTTTTGGTCATCGGTCTGTTAGTGGTCTTGGCAGTTCCGAGTCTGCGGCGACTGGGAGAGGCATACCGTCTGCGTCGGCGTGAGACGGTGGAAGATGCGCTCAAAGTGTTGATCGATCTTGGTGCACAACGTCCAGACCGTGTTGCCGACATTTTGGCTGGCAGGCTCCATCTTTCTCGTCGTGCGGCGCTGCGCCTCATTCAGATGCTAAATGAGCGAGGGCTTGTCTCCATGGAAGGCGATCTGATGCGCTTGACATCCCTGGGGCGAGCCCTTGGCCTTCACATAGTGCGTGCCCATCGTTTGTGGGAGTGCTATTTGTCCGATGATGCGGCTGTTCCGTTGAAGGAGGTGCATCGGTTGGCCGAAAAGGCGGAGCATCATCTTTCCCCCCACGACGTGCGCCGACTGGAAGCCCGGATGGGATATCCTCGTTACGACCCACACGGCGATCCAATTCCACAAGCAGACGATAAAACAGTCGATTGCCCTGGCACACCATTGAGTGTGTGGCCTGAGGGCGAGCCCGCCTGCATCGTCCATGTAGAGGACGAGCCAGAAAGCGTCTTCGCACACATATTGGCCGAGGGGTTGACACCGGGAACCCAGGTTGTCGTGCTCGAACGTTCGCCGCAAGGGATGCGTGTGCAGGCTGATGGAAACGATGTGTGGCTCACGACGGTCATGGCCTCACATATTCACGTGGCAGCGGCCCCTGAGGGCCTTCCTGGGACAGGCCACATCACACTTGCAGACGTTCCAGAGGGCATGCAGGTCCAGGTCGTGGGGATTTCCCCCGAAGTACGTGGCTTGTTGCGGCGGCGCCTGCTCGATCTGGGATTTACACGGGGCGCTGTCGTCGAGCCTGTCCTGCGTAGCTCGTTTGGGCGGGGGGATCCCACCGCCTATCGCGTGCGAGGGACGTTGATTGCCCTTCGCCGCGAACAGGCACGTCATATTTGGGTAGAACCGTTGGACCATACTTCTCAGGAGGAGCATGATGAGCAAACCGTCGAAACCGCACGTGCGTACCCTGTTGACGCCTGAGTGTGAAGCATGCCCACTCTTCGTCAACCAGTTGGGCATCGATTTGAGCAATTGGGATTATTTGGTTGCACTTGCTGGGAACCCGAACACTGGCAAGAGCACACTCTTCAATCGTCTCACAGGGCTCAAGCAGCACGTGGGGAATTGGCCTGGCAAGACGGTCACCCGCGCCGAAGGTGGATTCGAGTTCAACGGGAAGCGTTACAAGTTGGTCGATCTTCCGGGGACGTATTCGCTGCTTTCCGCCTCGGTCGAGGAAGAGGTGGCGCGTGATTTTCTGCTGTTCGGCCATCCTGATGTCGTGATCATTGTCGTCGATGCGACCGCGTTGGAGCGCAACCTGAATTTGGTGCTTCAAGTGCTCGAAATTACCGACAAGGCTGTGGTGGCACTCAACCTGATGGACGAAGCCAAGCGCAAGGGCATTCATGTGGACTACCGCCGCCTGGCGCGTGAATTGGGAGTGCCAGTGGTGCCGATCGTGGCTCGCACTGGTGAAGGGATTGGGTATTTGATGCAGGCGGTCGAAGATGTCGCTGCCGAGCGCGTGCCATTGCACCCCCGCCGTGTGCCACTGGGCCCCGACCTGCGGCGTGCCGTCGAGGAACTGGCCCCCCGTGTCCAAGCACTCTTTCCAGATGTAAGTGCACCACGGTGGGTGGCGATTCGGCTGCTCGATGGTGATCTTTCGGTCGAAGAAGCGGTCAGGACGGGGCAATTGGGGGTGCTCGCGTCTGCACCAGTGCTTGTCACGCCAACATCCAACACCAATGACCAGGCGCCTATGCCCGAGGGGGAAGCGCTCATTCGGCACGCGCACACCTTGCGGCGTTCCCTGGCGACCGACTTTCGCGACCGCTTGGTCGAAGCGCTATATGCCGAGGCGAGCCGCATTGCTCAGGCCGTGATTCGGGCGGAGGGCAGTCGTGCAAGCTCGTGGGAAGAGCGTATCGATCGTCTGGTAACGCATCCAATCTGGGGGTTGCCCCTCATGCTGGCTGGCTTGGCCATCGCTTTTTGGATTACGATCGTGGGGGCCAATTATCCTTCCGAATTGCTTGCGCGCTTCTTCTTTGCTGTGGAGGATGTCGGCGTAGCGTTCTTCCAGCGTATGGGTGTGCCGTGGTGGGTAACTGGCTTCATTTGGGAGGGGGTCTATCGTGGTTTGGCATGGGTGGTGAGTGTGATGCTCCCGCCAATGGCGATTTTCTTTCCCATCTTTACGATTTTGGAGGACCTGGGCTATTTGCCACGTGTCGCTTTCAACCTGGATTGGCTTTTCAAGCGAGTTGGTGCGCATGGCAAACAGGCTTTGACCATGACGATGGGATTTGGGTGCAATGCTGCCGGCGTGATTGCGACCCGCATCATCGAATCACCGCGCGAGCGCTTGATTGCGATTCTGACCAACAACTTCGTGCCATGTAACGGGCGTTGGCCAACGTTGATTATGTTGGGAACCGTCTTCGTAGCGGCTTCGTTTCGGCCAGAATTCTCCGCTCTGGCAGCGGCGGGTTCTGTCGTCGCAGCGGTGATGGTGGGCATTTTCTTCACCTTCGTGACGTCATGGTTGCTTTCGCGCACCCTTTTGCGGGGTGAAGCAAGCGCCTTTACGTTGGAATTGCCCCCATATCGGCGGCCTGACATCAAACGGATTCTCTACACCTCGATTATCGATCGAACCATCTTCGTCCTCTGGCGTGCTATCGTCATGGCGGCACCGGCTGGCGGCTTGATCTGGATTCTGGCCAACATTCACGTGGGCGATGCCTCACTCGCTCAGCAGATTGCGGCTTTCTTGGATCCCTTTGGGCGTCTCTTGGGGCTCGATGGCGCGATTTTACTTGCCTACATCATCGCGATCCCAGCCAACGAGATCGTGGTACCAACCATCATCATGATTTACAGCGGGGCGGGCGCGATGGTAGAAGTAGAAAATTTGGCTGCTCTGCGCACACTCTTCGTCGATCAGGCGGGGTGGACGTTGCTCACGGCCGTTTCGCTCATGCTCTTTGCCGTGCTGCACAATCCATGTTCGACCACCATCTTGACGATCTGGAAAGAGACCAAAAGCCTCAAATGGACAACGATCGGTGCCTTGATGCCGCTGGGGATTGCCTTTTTGGTGACGTTCGTGGTGGCTCAGACGTGGCGTCTCTTCCTTTAGTCGGCATCTGTTGGTGGGTGAAAGACACAAGAGCGCCACGCCTCTTTGCAAGTTCGCTGCTCGAAACAAAGCGCGACGCACATGCCGAATGTGCGTCGCGCTTTCGTTCTGCTATTCCGCGGGGAAACCAGCCTGTTCGAGTGTAGCGCGAATGGTTTCGGCCTCGGCTCGATTGCCATTGTAAAAGACGGTGATCCGTTTTTCTTTCAGATCACCCTCTACATGTGTGACGGCAGGAATCTGTCGGAGCACGCGGTCGATCGTGCGGAGGCAATTGTGACAATGGATCGAAGGAACGCTGAGTTCGAGCCGATTCGTCTCGGTTGTCGTGGCCCTGGGGGCAGTGTGGCGCTCGCGAGGAATGAGACGTCCCCCAAAGGCATTGGCGAGCACGACGCTCACACTGGCCACCATGGCGACCATCGCCCACACCGGGTGAACCAGACCTGTTGTGGCGAGGGGAACCCCAATGCCGTTGAAAGCAAACGCGAGCACCAGATTTTGCACCGTCTTGCGGTATGAGGCACGGGCGATTTCGTAGGCATCCATCACGCCTTCTAGTCGATCGTGTACGAGGATCACATCAGCCGATTCGATGGCGATGTCGGTACCAGCGCCGATGGCGATACCAACGTCGGCTTGCATGAGAGCAGGCGCGTCGTTGATGCCGTCGCCGACCATGACCACCCGTTCTCCTCGGGCTTGTCGCTCGCGTACCTTCTCCGCTTTTTCATGCGGCAAGACCTCGGCAAGCACTTCTTCGATGCCAACCGTTGCCGCAACAGCCCGGGCGGTACGTGCGTTGTCGCCGGTGAGCATGATGGGACGCAATCCGTGCGCTTTCATACGAGCGATTGCTGCACGGGCATCTTCTTTCACCGTGTCGGCGATAGCGATGAGGCCGATGACATGCAGTTGGTCTTGTACTTCCTCGCCAATCAAGACGACCGTTTTGCCAGTGGCTTGCAAGTGTTCTACTCGTGGCCAGATGGATGCAAGCCTCTCGGCCGCCGCTTGTGCGAAGAATGCCGCACTCCCCACGGCGATGCGGCGGCCGTGAACCAGCCCCCGCACACCTTGCCCAGGCAGGGCTTGAAAGTCGTGTACATGGGCGGGCGTGATGCCTCGTTGCAGAGCGCTCTCCACGATGGCACGTCCAAGTGGATGCTCTGAGACCTGTTCGACGCTGGCGGCGAGCCAGAGCACCTCGTCGGATGCTGACGTTTCCGAGGTCGCTGCCGTTGGGGCGTGCTCCGGAAGCACGAGGACATCCGTCACGTCTGGTTTGCCCTTGGTGATCGTGCCAGTCTTGTCGAGCATCACCACGTTTGCTTCGGGGAAGGCTTGAAAGGCCTCGCCGGAACGCATCAGAATGCCTCTTTGAGCTGCTTCTCCACCACCACGGATCATGGCGAGCGGCGTTGCCATCCCAAGCGCGCATGGATAGCCCATGACGAAGACCGCCAAGGTGGCGAAGAGGGCACGGGGAAGATCGGCTTGCCCTGTGACGGCCCATGCCCCAAGCGTCCATATCAGGAAACCCAACATGGCGAAGCCGATGACGGCTGGCACGTATACCTTCAAGACCACGTCCACGGCTTGTAAAATGGTCGGCTTCATCGCGCGCGCTTCTTCGATGGAACGGGCGACTTGTTGCAAGAAACTCTCTTCCCCAACGCGCGTAACTTCGACGACGAGCGTTCCGGTCTGGTTGATCGACCCCCCAATGACCTCGTCCCCGACTTGTTTTTCCACAGGAAGCGATTCGCCTGTCACAAGGCTCTCGTCGACACCGGAGATGCCTTCGACGACGCGACCATCCACTGGGATCGCTTCACCTGGCCGCACACGCACTCGCTCGCCGGGGCGCACTTCTTCGACAGGTACGATTTCTTCACGCCCGTTGCGAATGACTCGTGCTGTGGCCGGTTGCAGCGCGAGTAGTTTGCGGACTGCTTGTGACGCACGCGTGCGCACAAGCAGCGAGGTATAACCGGAGAGAATGTGGTACGCTGTGACGAAAACGGCAACGGCGAAGAAGTCGGCGGCGGGAAACGAGAGCGCCTGTACGTCGAAAATGCGGCCGATGAGCCCCAAAGTGCCACCAACGAGGCCTGCGAAGGCGCTCAGCTCCATCAACACATGTTGATTGAGGATGCCTCGGCGGAGCGAGTGATACGCCATGTTGAGGATAGGGCGTCCGGGACCGAAGACAGTGACCAATGCAAGCAATGGCATCGTGACCAGCATGATGGGTTGGAGCACTGCTTGGGGAAGGAGACGCAGCCACATCGCGATCATGAGCAGCGCACTGATTCCTGTCAGGAAGGCGACTGTGCGCAATCGGCGGCCTTCTTGGCGGAGTTCCGCGGCTTGCTCCTCGAACGCACGGACCTTACGAGGATCGCGTATCGTATAGCCCAAGTTGCGAAGCGTTTCTTGCAACTGCATCGGTGTGATTCGATTCGGATCATAGCGGATGAGCGCCTCTTCATGGGCAAGACTCACATGCACCTCGAAGACACCGTCCATGCGTTCGAAGGCTTTGCGGATCGTCCCTGTACAGAACGAACAGCTCATCCCGCCAATTTTGAGATGGAGCGTGTTGGATGTGTGCATTTCAAAGCCTCCTCGGTATTGGTAGATCTTCATGGCAGCAATCGTTTTCTCGACAGCACACGAATGTGCCCAGTCGGGGGCATTGCTTCGCGTGGAACAAGTGTACACCTTCTAGCCGCTGGAATGTCAAAGTGGGCGCGTGCTCTGTGTTGGGCCGCCACAAGGGTTTGCCGCCTTGGAGACGGCTCGGCTAGAATGCCATAGGCAGATTTTATGGAAGAGACGAAAGGAGCGCATATGGCGACCATGTACCGTATTGGCGTGATTGGGACTGGCTTTGCCGAAAAGGTAACGATTCCGGCATTGCAACGGCATGCACGTTTCGAGGTGGTGGCACTGGCTGCCCGCAACCCCGAAAAAACACGCGCCGTCGCCGAGCGGTTCGGCATTCCCCACTGGTACACCGATTGGCAAGCATTGTTGGCCCGCGATGACCTGGACGCCGTAGCGATTGTGACGCCGCCGTACCTGCACCATGAGATGACCATGGCGGCTTTGGAAGCCGATTTGCATGTCTTGTGTGAAAAGCCCATGGCCTTGAATGCCAATCAGGCGTTGGAAATGTGGCGTCTGGCACAACAGCGCAACCGCACGGCAATGATTTGCCATGAGTTTCGCTATCTCCCGGCGCGGCAGACTTTTGGCGAACTGGTGCAGCAAGGCATTCTTGGCACTGTGCGCCGCGTGCTCATCCAGTCGCACATGGATGTGTTCGCCGACCCGATGCGCCCCTGGTCGTGGTGGTCGGATGCGTCGCGCGGCGGTGGCATGCTAGGCGCCATTGGGTCGCACGCCTTCGATGCCTTGCACCACTGGTTTGGGCGGTTGCCGGTGCGAGTGTGGGGGCGGCTGAGCACCTTCATCCGCGAGCGCCCAACCGCAGATGGGGAGATGCGCCCGGTTACGTCCGACGATTCAGTGCTGGCCGTCGTGGAGTACGCGGATGGCGGGCAGGCCATTTTCGATTTGATGGCAGTTGCTGTACCGCGTCGCGAGAGCCTGGTGGTGGCTGTGGGGTCCGAAGGAACACTCATGCTGGAAGGTGATGCCCGTGTGCGTGTAGCCCACCAGGGCGGGACGTTCACCGAGTACCCAGTGCCGACCCCGGAACGCAAACCGGATGAGCACTGGTTGCTTGCGCCTTTCATGCGCTTGCTGGACGATTTCGCGTGGGGAATCGAAAAAGAAGCGTCGCCATCGCCCAATTTCTACGATGGTTTGGCGCACCAACTTTTTTTGGATGCGGTTCACCTGTCGGAAGATGTGCGTTCGTGGGTCCCGTACGATTTGGATGCGCTCATCTCGCAACAAGAAGGGTAGCGCCTGTTTGCATCGCTTTTCGCGCGTTTCTCTACAACTTTTCCATAATTCCGTGGTAGGGTGAAAGGAGTAGATTTGACGAACAAGGAGGATTTGCCATGTCACCTGAGCGCATTCTGGTGGTAGATGACGACAAAGAGATTGTGCGCCTGGTGCGTGCCTACCTGGAACAAGCAGGCTATCAGGTGCTGACAGCGTACGATGGGCGCGATGCCTGGCGCATTTTGCAGGTAGAGCGCCCGGATTTGCTCGTGCTCGATTTGATGATGCCCGAAGTGGATGGCTGGGAATTGACGCAGCGTATTCGCCGTGAACCGATGTTGGCCGCCATTCCCATCATCATGCTGACAGCACGTGTCGAGGATACGGACAAGGTGTTGGGGCTGGAACTGGGCGCGGATGACTACGTGACAAAGCCCTTCAATCCGCGCGAGGTGGTGGCGCGGGTGCGGGCACAGTTGCGCCGTGTCCGTTTGCTAAGCAACAGCGGTGGGCGCTATGACATTCTCACCGTTGGCCCCTTGCGACTGGATGTCGCACGGCATGAAGTGACGCTGAATGGCCAGCCGCTCGACCTGACGCCCACCGAATTCAAAATTTTACAGACGATGATGATGCAACCCGGCTATGCGTTCACGCGCGCTGAACTCATCGAACAGGCGCTGGGCTATTCCTACGAGGGGCTAGACCGCACGCTGGATTCCCACATCAAAAACTTGCGGCGCAAAATCGAGCCCGACCCCAAAAATCCCACGTTCATTCAAACGGTGTATGGTGTTGGGTATCGCCTGAACGATGAACTCGATGCACGCCACTCGGAGCAGACGCCATGAACCGTTTTTGGGTGCGATTGAGCCTTGCGTTTACGACACTCATCCTCTTCTTTTTCGTCGTCCCCGTCATGGTAGTGGCGCTGAACACAGCGGGCATTTTGCGCAATGCACCGCCTGAACTGCACCACAACATACCCCCAACCAGTGTCGTACCCAGGCGACAAGCCAATCCGCCCATGAATCGCCCCTTACGCCGTCTCACACTCGATGCCGACGCATACCGGCAGGCGTTTCGCCGTGCGTTTCTGGAAGGCTTGCCTGGCTTCCTCACACGAACAACCGTGGTGGCTGGTATTTTGGGGCTGGCGTTGGGAATCTGGTTCAGCCGCAGTCTGACAGAGCCCCTCTCTCGGTTGGAACAGGGCGCGCGAGCGGTTGCCATGCGGAATTGGTCGTACCGTGTCCCCGAAGAGGGCCCCGAAGAGGTAGTGGAAGTCGCGCGGGCATTCAACGAGATGACAACGGCCTTGCAACAGAGCGAAATGTTGCGCCGACAGTTGCTTTCGGATGTGGCGCATGAGTTGCGCACGCCGCTCACGGTGTTGCAGGGCAATTTGCGCGCTATGCTGGATGGTGTCTATCCGCTGGAACCGGCCGAAATTGGGCGCCTGTACGATCAGACGCGCCATTTGAGCCGCCTGGTGGAAGATTTGCACTTGTTGGCACAGGCTGAAGCGCAGGCTTTGCCGCTGACACGCACGTGCTTCGATCTGCGCGACCTGGTACGCGAGGTGGTCGAATTGTTCCGCCCGCTGGCGGAAGCGCGTCATGTGCAGCTTACGCTGGAGAGTGCCGAAACGCCTCTTCCCGTCGAAGCCGACCGTGCCCGTATCCAGCAAATTCTGAACAATTTTCTCAGCAATGCGTTGCGGCATACGCCAGAAGGTGGGCACATCACGGTGCGTGCAGCACGTGAGACAAACCGCGGGCGTGTGGAAGTGCAGGACACTGGCGAGGGGATTGCGCCTGAACACCTGCCCCACGTGTTCGAGCGGTTCTATCGTGCCGACAAAGCCCGCGACCGCCAGCATGGTGGCACGGGGTTAGGGTTGGCGATTGCCAAAGCATTGGCAGAAGCCCATGGGGGTGGCGTCTGGGCGGCAAGCGACGGCAAGGGCAAGGGCGCGACATTCGGCTTCTGGTTGCCGCTTCGCACAGCCGCTGAACAGAATGAAGCCTGAGTGTGCCAGAGCGTGCCTGGCTTCGAGGCACGTGCTCCACTTTCTTTGGATCTGGTGATTACCCAGATCTCTGCACGGCGAGTGGATGGGGTGCGCAAGGGATACGAAAGCACCCCGCCGAACCTCGAGAGGCAAGCACGCTTGACGTTACTCAAGGCGCAGCGCACCTCGCAGGTGCGTCGCGCCTCCTAGGAAGGCAGCGTTCTCCAGCGGTGAGCAGGCGTTCCAGGGG
>WFOS01000080.1 GCA_015487975.1 Ardenticatena sp. | reverse complement strand
GGCTGGTGCGCACCAGCCGTTGCCCAATTTCGCGCGTCATGTGCAGGGCCAGGTGAGGGTATTCGGCGAGCAAGGCGTCGAAATCTTGTTTGTGCAGGCTCAGCAGTTCCGCATCGATGATGACACGCAGCGTTGCAGAGCGCGGCTGTTCGAGCAGCAGGGCAATTTCACCGACGAAACTGCCTGGCCCAAGGTACGCCAGCACTTCGCCCGTTTCTTCGGAGATGACAGCAACCTGCCCTGTTTCCACAACATACATGGCGTCGCCAATGTCGCCCTGACGAAAGACAATAGCGCCCTGAGGATAGCGGCGGCGTTGCATGCGTGCCGCTAACGATGCCACGACCTCTTCGGGAAGCTCGCGGAAGAGCGGGATGTCGCGCAGCGCTTGTATGCGTTTCGAGAGCGTGTATCTGCTGTTCATATGTCCAAATTGTAAGGAAGTTTGCGCTATTCAGCAATTTCGAAAATCCAGGCGACGATTTTCAAGAAATCGATATGTTATTTTCAAAAAGTCTTAAAAACGATTGGCATGTTGTGATGGTCAAGGGGCAGTGAGAGGTTGCCCATGACGTTCTCGGGGCCAGTCCAGCCCCAGGAGTGTAGCCACAGTAGCGGGGACATCCACCACGCGTGGGGGACGTTCGTCGTCCAGCGTGATGGTTTGTTTTGCACGTAGGCCAGCAAACAACGCCCAGCCACGCATGCGAGGGGTTTCTGGCATGTAGCCAGCCGCGCCATACACGAGCGATGGTTCGAAAATGTTGGGTGAACGTGTCAACACGAAGCGGTAGCCTGGCTTCAATTGTACGAACAGCCCTTCACGGGTGGATGGTCGCCAGAGGGCGGTTTGCGCCAGGGCTTCGTCGGATAGCATGAGCGCCACCGGGGCTTCGCCTGTACGGGGGTCTGTCAGGGCATTGAATCGCGAGCGCAAGGTGGCGCGGAAGGTGCGCGGGTCTTCTGTCCCAAAGAGCGGCCAGAACCAGGCGGTACCGTCTTCATACACGAAGGTGGCGCGGATACGTGACCAATCAGGGGCGCCGTCTTCGGTCTGGTCGAGCAAGCCCCATTCGGTGAGGAGAGCGGTCAGGTTGAGTTGGGTGTGGGTGGGCGTGTAGCCGTGAGGTGAGGCCAGTGTGAGCGTGGTGGTGCTCAAATCGACGTGTGTGAGTAGAGTGCGCAGTTTGGTGTCGAGAGTGGCAAGCGCACGTTGACGGTAGCCTTGCATGTTGGCGGCCGCTTCTTCTGTCCAGGCGTATTGTTCGGGTGTGGTGAGCAAAAAAAGCGGTTCGGTTTGCTGGACAAGCGGCCAGACGCTCATGAGCAGGTCGGGTTGGAGCGTTTCCCAGATGAAAGCGCTGACGTTTGCAAGCCAGGTCGTTTGGCGTTCGGCCATGAAGAGGATGTCGTTGGTGGTCAGGCGGCCTTGCAGATACGCATCCTGGTCGGCGTCTGGTGGGTAGAAACCGAATTGGAAGAGAATGGCTTCGGCCAGTTCGGGCGACGAAGCATCGAATGCGACGCCTTCACTGACGTAGAGGGTCAGTTGCTCGCTCTCGAGGGCGGCGAGTTTGAGCATGATGCCTGCTTTGTCCGCTACCAGCACGCCACCCCATGGGTGCGCGATCGAGAGATATGCCGTTTCGGGCCCCACGTGCCGGTCGGTGTCCACCAGCACGGTATCGAACATGGGGGTTTCGTCGTCGAGTGTGTCGAGCGCCAGCAGGAAGAGTGTTGCAACGTCGCGCCCGTTGCGTTGGAGCGTGAGTGTGGCTTCCTGCGGCGGTGTGTACGAGGGTGGGGCATCTTTCCAAAGTGTGCGTGTGGGACTGAGCGGGAGCGTGCGCCATACGGGGTCGGAGAACTTGGCGGTTTGCGCAACCCAGATGGATGGCATGGGCGGGTCGAATTGATGTGGCCATCCGACGACGGCACTACGCCGTCCCTCTTCTTCGGCCATGTGCCAGAGCGTTGTCGTCGCGAGGACACCCACATCGAGATAGCGATTGATGGTAGCATGTTCGGCAGGGAGTGCCCCTGTTGCCAGGCTGGCGAGTGATGGTGCTGGCAATGGTGGCTGAATAGGGGTGAGTGGGGTGCTGATGAACCGTTCCCCGAGCATGTGCAGTGTTGGTGTGGTGGCAGTGTTTGTGGTGTCCAGGTCGTCGGGTGTCAGGCCAGGCAATGCGATATAGATTGCCCGCTCGTCGGATGGTGCGGTTGGCGCCAGGCGTGCACGTGGGGTAGGCAGTGGTGTGGGTGTGTCGATGGAAGGGCTTTCTTCCCCCGCGCACGCTGTGAGCAAAAGAAGCCACAACAGGCAGACAAATCGTCTCATGGTGTGGTGGTGTCGTTCAGGTAACGTGCCAGTGTCTGCAGAATGGTGGGATGGATGTGTCCATTGGTGGCAACTGCCCCGCGGTGGGCCGTTGTCCATGGGGCCCCCACTTCGTTCGTCAGCATGCCACCGGCTTCAAGTACCAAAAGCCCGCCTGCCCCAACATCCCACGGATACAGCCCCAAATTGAAGTAGGCATCGAGCCAGCCGGCGGCCACATAGCAGAAGTTGAGTGCCGCACTGCCGAAGCTGCGTGCTGTGTGGCAGACTTGCACCAGGTCGGCGAAGGCGTGTGCCACGGCACGGCGCCGTTGGGGGGCGCGCGCCCAATCCGCACAGATGATGGCGCGTTCGAGCGGGCGCTCGCTGACGACAAGGCGCCGATCGTTGACCCAGGCGCCACCGCCACGGGTGGCGTAGAACATCATGTCGCGGCGGACATCGTACACCACTCCCACCCACGGTTCGCCCTGCCACCAGAGGGCAATGCTGACGGCATAGTGCGGCAGGCCGTAGGTGAAGTTGCTGGTGCCGTCGAGCGGATCGACCAGCCAGGTGGGAACATCGGTTTGGATGACGTCGCCGGGCGTGTACGTTTCTTCGCTGAAAATGCGAAACTCGGGAAAGGCTTTGGAAAGGTTGTATTGGATCATCTCGTCGGCGGTGGTATCGGCGATCGTAACCAAATCACGGGCATCACCGCCTTTGGTGTGGACTTGCAGTTCACCACGGGCATACGATTGGATGAGACGCCCGGCTTCGCGGGCGGTATCACGCGCAACTGCCAAGGCGAGCAACGGATTGATCGGCAGCGATTCAGACATGGCACACTTCCTGCACGTTGGTTCGAATTGCTAGCGAATGCGTTCACGCAGAATGCCCAACGCTTCGTTGGGAATCATGCTTTTGGTGAGGATGCCAATCGCGACATTGGAAAGCGCCGGTTCGATTTGCTCCCAGGTAGGCGAATCGTGCAACGATCGACTTTCTGGAAGCGTGAGCAAAGCTCGCCGTATCCCGGCGGGGACACGTTCGTCGCTTTTCAGGGCTTCGGCTGCCTCTTTGTGGACGGGAAGCAGATGGGTGCGGGCGGCAAATTCTTGTTGTGCAGGTGGGGTGGTGAGATACCAACGCACAAATAGCCACGCAGCGAGATTCTGTTCGGGCGTTGTGTTGAGCAGTGTGAACGTTGGGCCCCATGCTGGCAGGAAAGGGTCTTGGGTCAGGGTGGGGAGTGCCGCAGCAGACCATTGGCCGCTCTCTTTCTCATCGCCAAGTTGGGCTGTACCCACAAGTGCAAACAACGCGTCGCCACTCGCCACAGCGTCGAAGGGGTTCTGGTCGGTCATCACGTTGATCATCCCCCGTTCGCTGAGTGAAAAGAGGAAACCAAGCAGCGTGAGCATTTCATCATCGGCGGTTTGCACTTGTTCCGGGTTGAGTAAATCAACGCCAAATGTCCAGCCAATGCCCACCAGCGTGCGAGCGTTTGGTTGGAGTGCTAGGCATGGGCGTTGCATCTGTTCCACGAAAGCCAGGCATTGGGCTTCGAATTCAGCCCAGTTGACTGGTGGAGATTCGATGTCCAGGCGCATCATTTGCTCGCGGTTGTAGGCAAGCACCATCACATTCAAGTTGAGTGGCATATAGAGCGCCCCGCTGGGTGTGGTCAGGCTGGTGTTCGGGAAGGCATTCAGGTACAAATTGGATGTTTCTTCTTCGGAAAGTGTCCAGCGCGGGTCATCCAGAAAGGGACGGAGAGGGACGAGCATGTCGGCTTCTTGCAACTCGTCGAGCAATTGCCCCACACCAATGACGATTTCGGCGTGGGTGTTCGTTTGAATGGCGGCCAGCACACGCTGTTCGAGGGCCAACGTATCTGTGGTGGCGTCTAGTTCGACGCGGATGTCCCACGGGTTGTTGGTGTTGAAGGTTTGTGCGATTTCATGCAGGGCTTCACGTTGGAGAGGGGGTAAGGCATGCCAGACAGTGATGGTGTTCCCTGTGGGGCCAAATTCTATTTGGTCGGCCTGTGCTGGTTCGGGTGTGACCGACGAGACGGCTTCGATGCTCATGAGCGATGGTTCTTCTGTTGGCTCATTGGGTGTGCCGAGTTGCCATCTACACGCTGTAAGCGCTATCAACAAACAGAAAAGAATCGTGTTGACAAGCCATTGTGAGCGTGTATGTGGATTTCGTTGTCGTTTCTTCACCAACGTTTCCCCCCTTCGAATTCCCCCTGCGTATTGTGGCTGAAAGTGAACATTCGTCAACGGCGCAGCAACATGCGCCGAATGGCGTGCACGTCTTCGGCATCCAGCAGATAGGCCAGCACTAGGTAGCAAAGCGCCCCCAATGGGATGCCCACAAGCGCCTGCGCCGCCGCCGGAAGTGCAGCAAGCCATGGTAGGCGCAGCCCCAGCCAGAGCAACGCTCCCATGCCCAGCGCGGCCATGCCCAGCCGTGTGGTGGCATGCAACAGTCGGCGACCTTCGAGGCCTCCCATACGTTGGCGCAACAGCCAGAGCAGGAGAAGTGCTTCGATCGTCGTGGCGATGGTGTTGGCAAGGGCTAGCCCGGCGTGGGGGCCACGGGTCAGGTTGGTGGGATCGCCGATCGTGCGCATGAAGACGAGACTCAGCATGATGTTCAACATCATGGCAGCAACACCAACCAGCACAGGGGTCAACGTATCATGCAGGGCATAAAAGGCACGAGTGAGCATTTCGAAAAGCGAATGTCCCACCAGGCCGGGCGCGTAAAAGAGCAGCGCCCAGGCGACAACGGCAGTGCTGTGGGCGTCGAACGCGCCACGTTGGAGTAACAAGGCGACAATGGGGGTTGCCAGCACAAAGAGCCCCACCGCAGCGGGAAGTGTGAGAAAGAGTACACCACGCAGAAGCGTGGTGAGGGTGCGGCGCATAGCCTCGGTTTCGTGGCGGGCAACCTGAGCGGCAAACGTGGGGAAGGCAGCCGTGGCGACGGCTTGTGCAAAAATGCCTTGCGGCAAGAGCATGATGAGCCAGGCATAGTTCAGTGCCGAAATGGCCTGGGGGTCCAGAAAACTGGCGAGTGCGGTTGTGACGACAAAATTGAGTTGGACCGTGGCTTGTCCCAACACACGGGGCGCCATGAGTCGCGCTGTTTCATGCACGCCCGGCGCCACAAGGGGGTCACGCAGGCCGAGCAGGGGGGTGTAGCGAGCATGCAGATGCCAGAGTGCTGGCACTTGCACCAGCAAATGAGCGACCGCCCCCAGCACAACGCCCCATGCCAACCCGGTGATACCCATACGGGGGGCAAGGACCAGGGCGCCAAAGATGATCCCCAGGTTGTAGAGCGATGGTGCAATGGCGGGGAGCAGAAAATGCTCGTGCGTGTAGAGCGTCGCCATGAGGAGCCCGCTCAGGCTGAAGACGACCGTCGAAAGGAGCATGATACGCATGAGGTGGACGGTCAGTACTTGCAGGTCGGCGGGGAACCCGCGCAGCAGGAACGTCGAGACAACCCAGGGGGCGAAGAGCGCAGCGATGGTGGTGGTCAGGCCAACGATGAGCATCAGCCAGTTGGCAACCGCACTGACGAGCCGCCAGGTGGCACGCTGGTCGTTGCGGGCAAGGGTGGTGGCAAGCGTCGGAATGAAGGCAGATCCCAGTGCTCCACCAGCAATGAGATTGAAGAGCAAATCGGGAATGCGGAACGCTGCGAAGTAGGCGGAAAGTTCTGGCGCAGTGGCGAATTGCTGCGCAATGACCATCTGGCGCAACAAGCCCAACACGCGACTCACGAGAAAAGCCGCCATAAGAATGATGGCGGCTCGCGCAACACGTTGTCCGGTGGATGGGGCGCTCGTTTCGTTCATGGGTCTTCGATGTCCAGTCGCGATGACCTGCTGAGAGAGTCAGCGTCCTTTCCAGCGGGGTTTGCGTTTTTCCAGGAAAGCGATGAATCCTTCGAAGCCATCTTCGCTGTTGAAAATTTCGTACTGGAATTGCGCTTCGCGTGCCATGGCTTCTTCCAGCGTGGCGTTGAGTGAATCGCGCACAGCGCGTTTGGCACGTGCGAGCGCCAGGGGCGACTTTTCGGCCAGCATGGTCGCAAACGCACGCACGTCATCGGCAAATGTCTCTGTCGGATAGACGCGGTTCACCAGCCCAATCTCATACGCGCGTTGAGCGTCGATGCGTTCGCCGGTGAAGATGAGTTCCAACGCACGCCCCATCCCTACGAGGCGTGGCAGCGTGTATGTGCCACCCCCGTCGGGCACCAGCCCCACATCGATGAAAAGTTCTGCGAACACCGCACGTTGGGATGCCAGCCGTAGGTCGCAGACGAGCGCCAGATCGAGCCCGATGCCAGCGGCAATCCCATCCACAGCGGCAATGACGGCACAACGGCTGCGGTGGATGGCCTGGATGGCCGGCGCATAGGCTTCGGTGAGGGCTTTGTAGGCTTTTTCGGGGGTAATGCCCATCCTCAGCGCGGCTTTGATGTCCGCGCCGCTGGAAAACGCTCCACCCGCTCCCGTTATGACGATGACGCGCGTGTCGTCACGTTCGCAGGCTTCGACGGCTTCGCGGATGGCAATCATGGTGTCGGGGTCAACCGCGTTGCGGATCTCAGGGCGGTTGATGGTGAGTGTGGTGATATACCCTTCGCGTTGTACAAGCAGTTTTTCAGCCATGGCATTGCCTCCGGTTGGATTGCACCTGTTGCACGATACACCAAAGCGGGAAAATTTCAAAGCGCGATGAGCGTCCACCCCCATCCCTCACTCCACAGTGTGCAGGGAGGCGGCCGATGGTGGATGCAGGAAAAGCCCTAAACATAACTCGAATCAAGTTGACAATTCACTTTTTGTGCAGTACTCTTCATAAGAAGCGAACATTTGTTCTGTGTGGAAGCAGAGGAGTGGCATCATGACACCACGGCGAGCACGCCAGACGCCCAGCGAACGGCAAACCGCCATGTTGCGCTTCGTGTACGAATTTCAGCAGACCAATGGCTTTGCCCCCAGTATCCGTGAAATTGGCGCTCAATGCCACATTTCCTCGACGTCGGTCGTCGATTACAACCTGCGACGCCTGGAAGAGATGGGCTACATTGAGCGCTCGCAGGAAAAATCGCGGGCGATTCGCCTCACCGACAAGGCACTGCATTGGCTGGGTATTGCGTCCGAAGATGCCGATACGTTTGTGTATGTGCCCCTGGTGGGTGAAATTGCAGCTGGCGTGCCCATCCCTCAGCCGGATGAAATGCCGCCCGAACAGGCTATCGAAGAGCGCGTGCCACTGCAAGCGGATATTTTGCCCCGCTATGAGCGTGACCGCTTGTTTGCGCTTCGGGTCAAAGGCGATTCAATGATCGATGCGCTTGTGGCCGATGGGGATATCGTGGTGCTCGAACCGGTCGATGAACCGCGCAATGGTGAAATGGTGGCGGCCTGGCTGCCCGAAGAAAACGAGGCCACATTGAAGTATTTTCAGCGTATTGCCCCGCCACCCCCGGCGAATGCCGTGCATGCGAGCGACGATGTCGCCCAACCCGACCCCGAAGATGCGCTCGAAAATACCCCACGCCCGTGGGTGCGTCTCATTCCCGCCAACCCACGCTATGTCCCTATCGAACTCCCCGCCGACAAGGTGCAGGTGGCCGGGCGGGTTGTGGCCTTGCTGCGTCTGTACCGTTAGCCCGACAGACGGGCCCCGCCTGACCATACGGGCGTAGCAGCGCCGATTGGCGGTGCTTGCGAGGTGCCATTCAATTCGGTATACTGTGCCTGTCGTATCCGCAAAGTATCCACGAACAACCTGCAAGGAGGGAGACCATGGGGCGTCTCGATGCTGGTGTGAAACTCACCTGGCTTGGTCACGCAACGTTCCTCATTGAAAGTCCCGGTGGGAAACGCATTTTGGTTGACCCCTGGGTAGATGGTAACCCCGCTTGTCCAGAGACCTACAAAAATGGCGGCATTGACTCGCTCGACTTGATGCTCTGCACGCATGGTCACTTCGATCATATTGGCGATGCAGTGCCCATTGCGAAGCAAACCGGTTGTACGGTCGTCGGTATTTTCGAACTCATCAACTGGCTGCAATCGAAAGGTGTGTCCCAAGACAACTGCATCCCCATGAACAAAGGGGGGACGGTTGATGTAGGGGGCATCAAGGTTACCATGACGCACGCCGTCCACTCCTGCGGTATTCTGGATGATGGAAACATCATCTATGGTGGGGAAGCCGCCGGCTACGTGATCGAGTTCGAAAATGGCTACCGCGTGTACCACGCCGGCGATACAGCCGTGTTCAGCGATATGGCGCTCATTGGCGAACTCTATCAACCCGACTTGTGTCTCTTGCCTATTGGGGACCACTTCACCATGTCGCCCAAAGAAGCGAACAAGGCCATTCGTCTGCTGAATGCCAAAGCCGTTGTCCCCATGCACTTTGGCACCTTCCCCTTGCTGACGGGCACCCCCGATGCGCTGGCCGAATTGACCAAAGACATCGACGGCTTGCAGATTTTTGCCTTACAACCGGGTGAAACCCTCGACTAACACAAAAGGCGGCTGGGGACATTCCCCAGCCGCACCTTTTCTGCACGTCACCAATCGAACAGCCTCTATTGCACCTCGCGCCGTTCTGCTCGTTGTATCCCGTCATCTACGCCAACCGCCTCGTGGAGAAGCCACGCCAGCGGAACACGTGCGCCAGGCTTCGATTTCGTCGAATAGACTTGCACCGCTGGATCGGTTGCCACGGGTGGTGTCTGCTGTGCGGTTGCTTGTGGAGAGAGGTCGGGTGGCATGAGCAGAAGCACAAGCAGAAGCGCACCAGCCAAAAAGAGCACGGGTGCAGGCACACGTGGCCGCGTTTCTTTGTGCACACGTGCCATCAAGCGTTCATACGGGCGGTTTGTGGGCGTTTCTTCGCCGTATGCCGCGTGCAGTGATTCCGCTATCAGTTTGTCGAGTGGATCGAGGGAACGCATATGCTTTTTCTCGGACAGAAAACATGGAGAAGCACACACCAATTCTGCTTCACAGTGTAGCACATTTCACTCTAAATACACATCTCGTCTGAAAACGGTTCACATCCATGTGATGCGCCGTTCATCCCCTCAACCGAAAGGAGTTTCCCCATGTTAGCAACTGTGTACACCTGTGCCTTGAATGGCCTGGAAGGGATGCCCATCCAGGTCGAAGTGGATGTTTCGCATGGGCAGGCAGGCATCGTTACCATTGTTGGGCTTCCCGATGCCGCCGTGCGTGAAGCCAAAGAACGGGTACGTGCCGCATTGTTGAACAGTGGCTGTGCCTTTACCCGTCGCCGACTGACCATCAACCTTGCGCCTGCCGACCTGCGCAAGGAAGGTCCGGCTTACGATTTACCAATCGCCATGGGGGTGTTGCTGGCAACTGGGCAGATCGTGGCTGACGTGGAAGATGCTATCTTTGTCGGTGAATTGTCGCTCAATGGCGATGTGCGCCATGTGAGTGGCGTTTTGCCAATTGCCGCCGCCGCTCGCCGTGAAGGATTCAAGCGGTTGTTTGTGCCCGCCTGCGATGTGGACGAAGCCGCCCTCATTCCCGACATCGAGGTGTATGGTGTGCCTGATTTGCCCACGCTGGTGCAACACTTTCATGGCACCAAACGGATACCGCGCCGCCCGCCGGTGGTCGTCAATCTGACTGTCCAGGGGGATGACCCACAGTACGTTGATTTTTGTCACATCAAAGGGCAGGAACACGCCAAACGAGCGCTGGAAGTCGCCGCAGCAGGCGGCCATAACGTCTTGATGAGTGGCCCCCCCGGCGCAGGGAAGACCATGCTGGCGCGGGCATTGCAGGGTATTTTGCCGCGTATGACGCTCGATGAGGCGCTCGATGTGACTGCCATTTACAGCGTGGCCGATGCACTCCCCGGCGACGCGCCGCTGGTGCGCCAGCGGCCTTTTCGGGCGCCCCACCACACAATCAGCCATGCCGGGCTGGTGGGGGGTGGCCGTTGGCCGCGTCCCGGAGAAATCAGCCTGGCGCACCGTGGGGTGCTGTTCCTCGACGAATTACCAGAATTTGGCGCACGCAATCTGGAAACACTACGCCAGCCACTGGAAGATAAGCAGGTCACCATCAGCCGCGCACAGGGGGCGCTGACCTTTCCAGCCAACTTCATGCTGGTTGCAGCCATGAATCCCTGCCCATGCGGTTATTTCAGTGATCCAACTCACGAATGCACATGCTCGCCGCACGCAATTATTCGCTACCAGAAACGTATTTCGGGTCCTTTGCTCGACCGATTCGATATTCGGGTGGAAGTGCCACGTGTCGAGTACGAAAAACTGGCTGATGCGCGTTTGGGAGAGCCTAGCCGCGATGTGCGCGAACGTGTCGAGTCCGCTCGTCGCATGCAACAGGCGCGGTTCGAGCATTTGCCGCATGTGCATTGCAACGCTGACATGGGACCCGCCGAGTTGCGCCTGTATGCCCAGTTGCCGCCCGATGGGCAGCAACTGCTGAAAATGGCCATGCGGCAGATGAATCTGAGCGCACGTGCCTATCATCGTGTGCTCAAAGTAGCCCGCACCATTGCCGACCTGGCTGAGCGTGATACTATCCAAACCGTCCATATTGCCGAGGCGTTACAATACCGCGGGCGTGATTGAACATGTTGCAGAAGCAAGGTCAGAGAAACCGAAAGCCCTGCCCGGGTGCAGCCCGCGGCAGGGCTTTTCATTTCTCGAAAGTGGCTTGCCTTATGGGGCACATACCTCAACATCGTCGAAATAGGTTCGACTGACGCCACCGACACCATCGTTGACAGTGCCGAGATAGACGGTGATGGTTTGCCCAGCGTAAGCGCTCAGGTCGGCTTCGAAGAAGAGCCATGTTCGGGCGTTTTGCAGCGTGCTCAGCAGCGGCACGAACGTGCCATCGGCTTCGATGATGGCAATGTACTGACGGTCATTGCCGGGGTTCGAATCGTATTCCGGGCGATACCAGAGACGCAACGTCGCCGATTGCCCCGCAGGCAGTGTGATCGTTTGACGAGCGGAGGAATAGCGCACACCGGGCACGTAGGTATCGGTCAACGCCCCTGTGCGTATGCCGCGTGCGCCACTATGCGCCACGCTGGTGTACTGCGCGGGGGTTTCATTGTTGGTCAACGCCCAACCACTGTCGTTTTCCATGCCGCCATTGACGAGAAGGTTGTTGCAGGCGACTGGCGTGGCTGTTGGTATGGCTGTGGCGGTCGGCGTTGGTGTGGGGGTGGGCGATGGGCCAACCACCGTTGGTGACGGTAGCGGCGTTGGTGTGGCGCTCGGCGTAGGTGATGGTGTTGGTGTGGGTGGCAGCGAGCGGAAGATGGCGGGCAGGAAGGCGCGCGGCACCATGTTCGTGGGTGTGGGCGTGGGAGAGACATTGGGCGTGGGTGTGGCTGTGGCTGTGGGCAGGGGCGTCGGTGTCTGGGTTGGGGTTGGCGTGGTGGTTGGTGCGTTGCCTGCGCAAAGTTCGACATCGTCGAAATAGGTTTGTGTGGCGCCGCCAACGCCATCGTTCATCGTTCCCAGGTAGATGGTTACGGTTTGTCCGGCATAGGCACTCAGGTCGGCGGTAAAGAGTGTCCATGTTTGCGTGTTTTGCAGTGTGTCCAGCAATGGCACGAATGTGCCATCGGCTTCGATGATGGCGATGTATTGATGGTCGTTGCCGGGCGATTCTTCGTGGAAGGGGCGATACCAGACACGCAACGTGATGGGCGTTTGGGTCGGGAGCGTGACGGTCTGGCGTGCCGATGAGTACCGCGAGCCGAACGTCAACATACCCGGTGGCATACCCGTCAAGATGCTTCGCGCCCCCGAACGTGGTACCGGCGCATACGATGCGCTCACGGTGAGTACATCATCGTCGGCTGTGGTGAAGATCCAGTCTGTGTCGGCTTCCATCGAGCCGTTGCGCAGCAGGTTCGTACAGGTAGGGGGCGCGACTGTTGGCGGAGGGGAAGCGCTGGCAAAGGTAAACGTGCGTGTTTCTTCCACGGTTTGCCCCGTGCTGGTTGTGCCCCGCATTGTCAGCGTATGCGTACCCGCTGGCCAAACAGCGGGGTCGAGTGTGAAGTTGAAGGGGCGTGTGGCATCTTCATCCACCACTGTGCCATCGAGCAGCATGGTGACTTTGTCGATGGTTGGGCTGGCAAGCACTTCCATGTCCAGCCGTGTCGTCAACCGTTCACCATCCACGGGATGGCTGAAGTAGAGTTCGGGCGTCATACTTTCGATGTACGTTGTCATGGTGGTGCGCATATCGTCCAGGCGGGCGTAGGCCAGGTCGCCGGGGCAGCTGGTGGTGCCAGCGTCGCGGTGGCCGAGCACGCCGTAGGGGAACCATGTCCCCTCGATGGCGCCACCTTCCAGCGGATGAATGCCGTAGCGTTGACATCGCGCCGCCACGAACGTTTCGATGGCGTCTTCGGCAGCGGGGGGAAGGGGGATACCGCCTGCGCTGCTTTCGAAATTGCCCAGTACCGAGATGCCCATGCTGCTGTAATTGTAGCCCAGCGTATGCCCGCCAACGACAATGCGGCGGTCGATCTCACCCCCGTAGCGTCCCTGATAGATGCGCCCCTGTTGATCCACCACAAAGTTGTAGCCAATATCGCCCCAGCCGCGCGTGACGGCGTGGAAGTAGTAGACCGCACGCACTGCTGCGGCTGGGTCGGGAATGGTATTGGAGCCGGCGGTGTGGTGGATGAAGACCTTGCGCGGGATGATGTACTCGCGGGGCCAGATCTCGTTGCCGTAGGCGTCGAAGCGTAGCGATTCATCCGCGCCCCATTCGGCGCGTGAAATCACCACAGGCTCGCCTACCTCAGCAGCCGATGGCCAGGCCATATCAGCCGCCAGCGGCCCATTGCTGGTGTCCAGGTAGGTGACGGTCAGACCATCGAACAGCACCATGGGCGACGTGCCTTTGGCGGCAATCTGAAGCTGAAACCAACGCCCTCGCCCAACATAGAAATTCGTGCCGGTGTTGGGGGCTCCGTCGGGGGCGTCCAACCCGTCGCTCGACAGGGCGTCCCATTCGCTCCAAGTCTTCCCGTCCAGACTGGTGCGCACCAGCACGCGGGTTTCGACCCCTTCGGGAAGTGGGGTGCGCCATGTCAACCCCAGCCCGACGAACTCGAAATCGGTCTGGATGGGGGGCGTGATGAAACGTCCTTCACCATCGAAGGGCTGCACGAGTTGCAGCCCGTTCCCCTGAAACCGAAACCCTTCCACGTCGCCCCCTATCAGGGTGACGGGCTCCAATTGCCATGTGCCCACGCGGGTGGATGTTGCCGAGCGGGCTGTGGACGGAAAGCCACGCACAAGTGCGAACGCGAACAGCACAACGGTCATGGTTACAAGAAAACGCCACCGCATATGTTCTTCCTCCCAGGTTGGTGTTGGATGGCCTCAGTGTATGGCGGGTGTATGAACGGTGGCTCGTTTTGTCATAGCATCTTTTTGAAAAAACGTTCACGAACGCTAGCGCATGGGGGCACGCACCAGCGGGCACGTACTGCACCGAAACGCGCCACCCAGCTTGGCAATTTCATCATAGGCGACTTCGATGACGCGAATGCCCTGTTCGCGCAGCCACGTGTTGATACGCTCATGGCGTGGGTCGGAGATGACCGTGTCGGGCGAAAGCGAGACGACGTTGGTGCCCAGGTGAAATTGTTCGTCTTCGGTGACGGCGAAACAGGTGTAGCGTCTTTGCAGGTAGGTGAGCGCAGATTCCTCGATGGCGTCGGGGTAGATGAGCGCTAGGTTTTTGCCCACACGATTGAACACCACATCCAGATGCAAGAAAGGGGGGCGCAGGCGCACGCCACGCACTTCGTAGCGCGTGCCGAAGTGTTCCTGCACCCAGCCCAGTCCGCTTGTGTCGGTGCGGATGCTCAATCCGACGTAGATGGTATCGCCATCGAGCATGATGTCGCCGCCTTCGAGGACGCCGGCGCTGACGTGCAGAATGGGGCTTTCAATGCGCGATAACAGGGGGGTGAGTGCCTTGGTTTCGTGGCGGCGTACCGCTTCTTTCAGCGATGAGACCACGAGTGTGTCGTGAATGACGAAGGCAATATCGCGGGTGAAGACCTGTTGTGGCGAATCCTGGCGAGGGGGCACCCACTCAATCGCCACGCCTTCGCGTTGCAAGGCTTCGACGAATGCGTGTTGTTGTGCCTTCATGCGGTCCAGGCGGGGTGGATCGTACTTGTAAAAGTACCGTTCGTTTTCGTTGATGGGTTCGGTCATGTACCAATGGTCGATGGGGCCTAGCAGCACGCGCTGCAATTCGCCCACTTCGGAATCAGCAAACACGTGGAACCGGTCAAGGGCTGTGTAACGTTTTTGCGATGCCGTCATCATACTCGACTCCTTCGTCGCTCTTCGAGGATGTTTCAATGGTCGGTAGGATGCTGCTTGACATAACGATTGAGAAATGCAGCAATGCGCGGATAGGCATCCAGTCGATTGTTCAGGCGTGCCAGGCCATGGCCTTCATCCTGATAGACAAGATATTCCACAGGCACTTCACGGGTTCGCAAAGCCGCGACAATTTGCTCGGCTTCGCTCAGAGGCACCCGCGGGTCGTTTGCTCCGTGAATGACCATGAGTGGGGCGCGAATGCGGTCAACGTGGTTGAGAGGCGAGATGGATTCCAGAAACTCGCGATCGTGTTCCAATGAACCGTATTCTTTTTCGCGCAAGGCACGTCGCCAGGGGCCGGTATTTTCGAGGAAGGTGACAAAGTTGGCGATCCCAACGATGTCCACGCCGGCTGCCCACAGCTCGGGGTAGGTGGTCAGCCCGGCCAGCACCATGAAGCCGCCATAGCTGCCGCCCATCAGCGCGATACGGTGGGGGTCGGCCTGCCCTTCGTTCACCAGCCATTCGTAGGCGGCTTTCAAATCGGCGACGGCGTCCATGCGCTTGCGCACGTCGTCCAGGTGTGTGTAAGTGCGACCGTAGCCGGTACTGCCGCGCACATTTGGCGCAAGGATGGCGTAGCCTTCATTCGCCAGATACTGGATGACGGGGTTGAATGAAGGCACGAACTGGCTTTCGGGGCCCCCATGGATGAGGATGACAACCGGGTAAGGTGGGGTGCCTTGACGGGGGCGGAAGTAGAACGCTGGGATGGTCAGCCCGTCGAAACTGCGGAAATGTACGCGCTCGGGTGGTATGAAGTTCTCGTCTTGCAAACCGGCACGGCTGCTCTGCGTCCAGCGAAGGGCAGTGGCGCTGACGGCGTCGGCAACCCAGACATCGAGGGGGTGCGCATAGTTCTGGACGGTAAGGGTGAAAAGCGGGGCGTTTGGTGCAAACGAAACCCCACTCACAACTGGCATATCGAGCGTCTCAATCGTGTGGTATGGTCCTCCTGGTGGGCCTGCTTGCACCAGACTGATGCCGTCTTCGTTCGAGACCGTGGCAAGCCATGCACCATCGTGGCTCAGGTCGAGCGCGGTGCGGTCCCACGGGTGTTCTTCCAAAAAGCGCAGGGTGCGGGTATGCAGGTCGTAAAACGCCAGGTTGAGAAATTCGCGCCCTTCGTCGCACAGCAGAAAGAAACCGCGCCCGTCGGATGTGGGGCGTGGCGTGTAGTAACGGGCGTCCCCCGTGTGCGGCGTCAGGTGCTCGACATCACCCGTGTGCAGGTTGAGCAGGGAGAGGTCGTTGTTCATGTTGCTGGTGAGATGTCCGATGAGCAGGTGTTCGCCATTGGGGAGCCAGGCGGCGGCATAGTGCCAGCCTTCGCCTTCGTACACGCGACGGGTTTCTCCGCTGCCCAGGTCGTGTACGTACACGTCGAAATCTGTCACGCGGCGGGTGTTGGCGCTCCAGGTGAGGGCAGCGCCATCGGGCGACCAACTGCCGAAGATGTGTTTGTAGTCGGGGGCGTTGGTGAGCATACGCTCGTGCGACCCATCTTCGTCGAGCACGAAGATTTGTTCCATCTCGTTGCCGCCACGGTCGCGCAGGAAGGCGATGATAGGACGTGTCGGGTTGTAGAACGCTGCGGTGACACGCTCGGTGTCGAACGTCAGCTGGTCAGGCCAGCGTTGCGGAGCATCCAGTCGCCAGAGTTGTGCCACCCCAGTCATGTTCGACAGGAACGCCAGCTGATTGCGCGGCCCAAGTGTACCGTTATAGGCGTGTCGAACATGCAAAAATCGCTCGAAGGGAATGTCCATCGCCCACCTCGTTGTGTTGTTGGTTGTGTGCCAGAGAGCATATGGCTTGTGTCTGGTTTGGCAAAGTGTGCCGTTTGCCGACCGAAAAAGCGCCCATGCGGGCGCTGGAACAGGCAAAGTCAACGTTGCTGGATGCTCAGACTGGGATTGTGAGCGCGTCGAGGTCGCGCGGATAGTAGGTCAACACCTCGATGCCATCCTCGGTGATGAGCACTGTGTCGGAATGGCGGAAACCGCCCAATCCGGGCACATACACACCTGGCTCCACCGTGAAGACCATGCCGGGTTGCAGAACCGTGTTGTCGCCCACATCCAGGAAGGGCCCTTCATGGTAGCGCAGGCCGATGGCGTGCCCCGTGTGGTGTCGCCAGGTGTCGGCAATGCCTAGCTGTTCGTAGGCCGCACGCACAGTGCGGTCGACATCCGCGCAGGTGATACCGGGGCGCATGGCGTGCAGCGCGATTTCTTGCAACGTGCACATGGCATCGAAAAAACGTTTTTGCGCATCGGATGGGGGGCCCACAATGAGCGTGCGTTCCAGTTCGGAAAGGTAGCCCCACACCGGGGCGGAAGCCCCTGTGACGAGGACATCCCCTACCTGGAACGTGAGATTATTGGCCAGCGCATGGGGGATGGCCGATTGCCGCCCGATTTGCCCCCGATAGCCCGCATGCGCCCCATGCACAAAGGTGCTTTGCGCACGGTAGATGGGGCCAATGGCATCGAGCATGGCGCGTGTGGCTTCATCGCTGGCACGCTGGCTGACTTCGGTTTCGGTGGCGCCAACGTGCGTGTAGCGTTGCAACAAGGTGTGCGCCAGGTTTGCCCACTTCACACTTTCGCGAATCAGCGCCACTTCAACCGAGCTTTTGATCATCATCTGTGCTTCGACCAATGGGCGCACGTTCCCAGGGGGGACGCCGACCAGCTCGGTCAGCGAAGGACCCCGATACCCTAACATCCAGGGGTACCCATCGTGGTCGGCGGCCAGCACGCCACTCATTCCCAGAGCGTCGATGATATTCGCCAAAAAGACCATGGGATGTGTGGTGTCGGGGTATTCGGGATATGTTTCGACGTTGTGAACATGGGCGTGTGCCTCGGCGTGTTCGCGTTCCAGGCGTGGTACCAGCAACACGCGTTCGCCAGACGTGTTGAGCACCAGCGCAATGGGGCGCTCAGTCGGAATGAATGCGAACCCGGTGTAGTAGAGAATGTAGTCGCGGTCGAACAGGACAGCGCCACGCCACCCTTCGGCTCGCAAAGCCGCCACCAGTGTTTTGCAACGGATGTCGTATTCGTGTGTGGTGATGCGCATATTTCCTCCACCCGGTTGTTGCCTTTCAGGCATTCTAACAGGCAGAGTAGGGGAGTTCAAGCATGTGGAAAAAATGCCCGTGCCGATTGAATTTTAGATTTGGCTAAATTCGTGGTTGGCCGATACATTGTGAGGCAAGCCTAAAAATGCTCTGGAAGGCACCATGCATATGCCCCATCGGAAAAATTGGCATCTGTTGCTGGTACTGGCCCTGAGCCTTTTCATGGTTGGCGCGTGCGCCCCTGCGCGAGCCTCTGGCTTTGTGGATGATGGTTGGTTGCATGTTATGACGACAACCGGCATGTTGGCGGATGCGGTGCGACAGGTGGGTGGAGAGATGGTGCCAGTGATCGCGCTGATGGGCAGCGGCACTGGGCTTTTCGCCAACCCTGCTTCACTACGGCTTGATGAGCGTGGTGTCGGTCACGACAGTGGGCGCGTTCGGCCATGTCAGCTCGATTTTTGTGGTGGCGTTGATGATTGCGCCGCCAGCCGCGACGTATCTACTCACCGACAGCCGGTCGGTGTTGTTGGGGCTTGCATCAGCCATTGGGGTGTTTTCGGCCGTGGGCGGCTATTGGCTGGCACGCTGGCTGGATAGCAGTATCGCCGGTTCGATCCAGATAGAGCCATCGAGAGGTGCTGTGCCTTGGTGCTGCTTTGGAATGCCGAAGGCGAATGCGCTTCTGTCAATGGCGGTCTCAGCGTATAATCGGCCTGCATCGATCAGAACACTCAAAAAAAGGAGGCTCGGACAATGCCGTCGCTCAATCCCAAAGATGTCGTCATTCTCGATGGGGCACGTACCCCTGTGGGGACATTCCTTGGCTCGCTGCGCAACATCACCCCCACCGACCTGGGCGCCATTGCCGCCCGCGCAGCCCTCGAACGCAGTGGTGTGCCCGCCGATGCCATCGATGCCGTCTTCGTAGGGAACGTCATCCAAAGCGCACGCGATACCGCCTACATTGCGCGGCATGTCGGCTTGAAAGCGGGCGTGCCCATCGAAACCCCAGCGCTCACCGTCAACCGCTTGTGCGGCTCTGGGCAAGAAGCCATTGTCCAGGGGGCCAAGGCACTTATGCTTGGCGAAGCGACTTTTGTGCTGGCAGGAGGCGCAGAAAACATGAGCATGTCGCCTTATGCGCTGCGGGGCGTGCGCGAGGGGTGGAAACTCGATGCGGCGCAGGTTGAGGATATGCTCTGGGCGGCGCTTACCGACGACTATTGTGGGTGTGCCATGGCCGATACAGCTGAAAACGTTGCCGAAAAATATGGCATTACGCGCGAAGAAGCCGATGCATTTGCCCTGCTCAGCCACCAGCGGGCGGCCGCCGCGCGTGAATCGGGGCGCCTTGCGAAAGAAATTGTGCCCGTCGAAGTCCGCGACCGCAAAGGGCGTCGAATTGTAGTGGAGCACGACGAGCACATTCGCCCTGATACCTCGCTCGAAAAACTGGCGCGTTTGCCGGCTCGCTTCCGTGAAAATGGCCGCGTGACGGCGGGGAACGCCAGTGGCATGAACGATGCGGCCTGTATGCTTGTGCTGACCACGTGGGACGTGGCGCAGGCGCATGGTTTGAAACCGCTGGGACGCCTTGTCAGTTGGGGGACTGCCGGGGTCGATCCGGCATACATGGGCATGGGGCCTGTGCCCGCATCCAAAATGGCGTTGGAACGTGCTGGCCTGACGCTTGAACAGATGGATGTGATCGAAGTCAATGAAGCCTTTGCCACCCAGTACCTCGCTGTCGAACGCGAATTGGGATTGGACCGTGAAAAGACCAACCCCAATGGGGGCGGTATCAGCATCGGGCACCCACTGGGCGCGACGGGGGCACGTGTGACGCTCACCGCACTTTACGAGTTGCGTGAACGTGGTGGCCGCTACGGGTTGGCGACCATGTGCATTGGTGGCGGACAGGGGATCGCCGCAATTGTGGAATACCTGGACTTGTAAACTGCACCGGGGCATCGCCTGCCCAAGCCCTTTTTTGCAGACGGTGCCCCGGCACCACTTTTGCCTCGATTTTCTGGCATGAAGCCCTGATGTTGCGCGTACGCTATGGCCTGACCAATGAAGACCCGCAAACGGTGCAAGCAATCACCGACCTCTTCGGCGGCCTGACGAAAGAGCCTATCCGCCAGATCGAAACGCAGGCCTGGAAAACGTGGCGTCTCTTGGCCGAGCAACGAGGCTTGTAGGCGTCCATCGCGTGGAAGGCTTGCTTGGGCATGTGTGCGGGGGGTGAGGCGGTATGATGACCCTGTGCGTTCCAGGCGGACAGTGACAGTGGGCGGTTCGACCGCCTGCACATTGAACTGCGGCGGTGCACTGATGGTTGGTGTCAGTACATACACGCCTGCGCGGAGCGTGCTCACGTCCACACTGGCGACGATGCGTTCTTCTTTCAATGTTTGCAAATCAAAGGTGGGGCCTTCCAGCGTGATGCTCACGACGGTGGGCGTCACAAAGACGTCCATATTGAGCGCCAACCCGAGGACTTTCACAGGGCGTTCCACGGTGCGCGTGCTGGTTTGCACCCCGATGGTCACTTCTACCTGTTCTGGCAGATACGATGCCACCTGCAACCCCGCGAGAGGCGCCGTGATACGGATACGTGGCGGAACCAGTTGCACCCCCTCGCGCAAATTGCTCAGGTCGAGCGTCGCCTTGACCTCGTCTGGTGTCAGGTTTTCCAGGGCGCTGATAGGGCCTTCCACCAATACCTCGATCGTCTCCGGCGCAATGCGTTTGACTTCCAGCCCGGGCGCGAGCCCCACCACTTCGGGTTTGACAGCGAACCGTTTGCTGCTGCGGATAGCTTCTACCCGCACCGTCACCTCAACCGTCCCATCTCCTTCGAGCGGCGAAACACTTTCGGGCAAGAGAACGCGCAATGGTTTGGTAAAAATGCCATCGCGCAAACCGGTTACATCCAGCGGCTCGGTTTTGAGTGTCGAGCTGAGCGATTCCACCACCGAAGGCAACCCCACCACGCTGAGCGTTTTTGGGGTTACAGCGATGTCGCTGATCCAATACCCCGGCGCGACTTCTCCGACGATTTGGGGTTGCACAGGCAATTCACGATATCCCTGGCGAATCTGAATAGGCACAATGACGCGCACACGCCCATCCAGCGGTTCGACGATGCGAATATCGGTGGACGTGTTGCCCTGCTGAATGGTATTGCCATTGCGGTCGAGCAGTTCCAGCGCGGCTTGTGTTTCGAATGTGGCACGTGCCGAACCGATTGTGATGGGCGCAATGATACGGTCGATGGTATCGAGTTTGGTGCTGGGACCGCGCACTGTCACTGTCATGGGCTCAACCTGGGGGGAAAGCACCTCGTAGCTCAGGGGAATGGTATTGCGGTCGACGATTTCCACTTCGACGGGGAACGTGCGTTCCTCGATTCGATCAAGTTTGATGGGAATTTCCGCGGGGCGTGCTCGCAAAATACGAATCTGGCGGTTGCGAGGCTGCGCTTGCTCCACCTGCACAGGCACACTGTGCAGGCCAGGCCCCAATTCGCTCAGGTCAACCCACGCTTCGAACTGGCTGGCATCGATTTCCGCCCAAACGTCACTGGGGGCGCGTAGCAGCAGTGTGACAGTGGGCTGGGTATCCAGCAATGGCACCAAGCCAGGCGGTACGTTCCGAATCTGGACGGGGATGCTGCTGTTGGGCGGAAAGGTGTTTTCCACGATGGGATTTTCGCTGCTGACGGCAACCATCCAGATGATGGTGCCGAGAATCAGCGACAGAACGAAAGATGACAGATTGGAGAGTGCCGTTTTGTATGCGTTGCCCATCTCGTCCAGTCGTTCCTATGTTTCATCTGATGAGAATGGCCGGGTTGATTGGGGTTTGGGTCCCTGTTCACGCTTGGGCTTCGTGGTTGTGGTTTGTTCACGTTTGCGGGGTTCGTAGAAGGCCAGCAGCAAGCGCGTGAGGCGCCCTTCATCCAGGTTTCGGATGATGCGGCCGCTATATGCCAGCGAAATGTGCCCCGTTTCTTCGGAAACGACGACAGCGAGCGCGTCGGTTTGTTCGGTGATGCCTAATGCAGCGCGGTGGCGTGTGCCCATTTGGGGGTCGGGGACTTCGGCAGCGAGGGGCAAAACGCAAGCCGCGGCCACAATGCGTTGGTTGCGAATGACGACAGCCCCATCATGCAGGGGCGTGCCTGGGTAAAAAATCGTGATGAGCAATTCCGCGGTGACGGCGGAATCAATGGGCATACCAGTTTCGATGACGTCTTGCAGCGGGACATCACGCTCGAAAACGATGAGAGCGCCATAGCGGCGCTCACTGAGACGTTTGGCGGCTTGCGCCACTTCTTGCACCACGCTTGCCATGAGGGGTTTTTGTCCGTAGTAACGTCCAAACAGGAAACTCCCACGCCCCAGGCGTTCCAGCCCGCGCCGAATTTCCGGCTGGAAGATGACCGGTATGGCAAAAAAGAGCGCCGGAGTGGCGTTGCGAATCAACCAGCGGAGTGCCGTCAGCTGGGTGAAGCTGGACAGGAAGAAGAGGACCACTACCAGGACCAGGATGCCACGGATGAGCTGGACGACAGGTGTCCCCCGCATGAAGTAGAGCACCGCGTAGATGATGAGCGACACCATGAGAATATCGGCCAACGCCAGCGGATTGGTAGCCGGATTGAGGCGTTGCAATGTGAGCCAGACATCTTGCAGTGATTCCATACCATCAAACGTGCATCTTCGTTATTTGCGGTGGCGCATTTGCCGCATAAGCGCAGCGAGCATTTTACGATACCGTTGTTCGTCCTTCGTTTTGAGCCCAATCATGCGCCGCAACAGGGCGGCCGCTTTGGCACGTTGCCCTGCTTTCACAAGGGGTTCCAGTGATTCTTCCCACACTTTGGCGGCTTCTTCGGTCTTGCCAGCCGCCAGCAGTTCTTCGCCCATGGCGATACGCAACTCGATATCTTCGGGGCGTTGTTGCAAGGTGCGTTCCCAGATGAGCATGGCTGTTTCTGTTTTGCCTTCGCGTCTGAGCATACCCGTCACATCGCGAATGACCGTGCGGGCATGCTCCTCGTGTCCGAGCCGGTAGTAGAGGTCGGCCAGTTCGGTGGCGGCTTCGGCGTCGCTTGGATCGACCTCGATAAGCGCTTCCAGTGCGGCAGCCGCTTTTGCCCAATTGAGGCGTTGGCTGTGAATGTGAGCGATTTTGCGATAGATGCGCTTTTGCCATGCCACGGGGTCGCTGCCACGTGGTGCGATGCGCAGGGCTTCTTGCAGGCGATCAACCGCCAGATCGCCTTGCGCCAGGTTGTAGTAGGCGTCGGCAAGCGCCAGGTAGTTTTCCAATGCGGCATCGATTTCGCCGTGGCTGACTTGCAAGTCAATCAGGTCGGATCGAACGGACGTCGCCAGCGGGGCATATTCGAGCACACGTTCGAGCGTTTTCATGGCCTGGCGGGGGTTGCCCTGCACGATTTGGACTTCGGCGATGGTGAGCAGCTTGGCGATGCCTTGTTCGATACGTCCAGCTTTCAGCAAAACATCGGCAATCTGCATGTGCAGCAGCAGCGAGTAGGGCGCGACACTCAGTGCAAAGTAATATTCATCGAGTGCAGCACGGAGTCGCCCTTCTTGCGCATATTGTTCGATTTTGTTGATAGCATCCACCACCTGAGATGAGCGCTCGTTGTCGAGGATGGCATTGATGGCAACATCTTCCCCCATGAGGTCGCCCAGCCGCAAGCGCACTTCGCGCAGTTTGTCTTCCCAGCCTTTCTGGCTCAGGAATTCGGAGAGTGCTCGCGTGATTTTTTCGGCTTCAGCGCGGTCACCAATGGCTTCGGCACTTTCGGCCAGCCCTTCGTAGAGCTGAATCATCTCGTCGGCTTGCTCGCGGCCGACGGCTTGCAGGTCCACCAGTTTGACCGCTTTCATGTAATGGTCGCGGGCTTCGGTATACTTGCCCATGCGCTGGTAGGCTTGCCCCAGAGCGATGTTGGCTGGCACAGCGTATTCGGGCGTATGGCTGGCCTGGGTGAGGAATTCGATGGCCTCGTTGTAGTGCAAGAGTTCCAGATGGAGAATGCCGATGTTGTAGAGCAGTTCGGGTTCGGGTTCGCTTTCTTCCAGAATTTCGGTGTAGAGTTGCAAGGCTTCGCGCAGCAGGCCGCGCGTTTGTAAGTCGATGGCTTTGGCGCGTTTCAATTCGAGCGTGAGGTTTTCACCTTGGCCTTTTTCGGCTTGTTCGAAGAAGGCTTCGGCCATGCGTTCCAGGGCACGTTGTGCCGCTTCTTCGGTGGGACTGGGCAGGTGGTCGATGTCGCTGGCTTCTTCGGTGGCGTCGCTTTCCTCGCCGCGCAGTTTGGCAAGCAGGTGCCGCGCTTCGTCGTTTTCGGGGGCGAGCGTCAGCGCTTCTTCAAGCACCTCGAGGGCCTGCTCGGTGTAGCTGCCTTCGATGAAGTGTTTGGCGAGTGTGACGAGGGCACGTGCAGCAAGATTGGGGCGATTGCCGCGCCGATAGGCTTCGGCCAGGTTGCGCAAGGCACGCTCGTTGTCGGGGTCGTAGCGGAGCACGAGTTGCCAGGTACGCACGGCTTGCGCGGGCTGGCGAAGTTCCATGTAGCGGTCGGCAAGTTTGAGGAAGGTTTGCACGGCCTGAGAGGTGCGCCCCAGCGCAGCTTGAATTTCGGCGATTTTGGTCAGCGCCGGAACGTCGCCGGGGCGCAGGGTTTCAGCGCGTATGTAGGCGTCCAGGGATTCATCCAGCCGATTGGCTTCGAAGAGCGCATACCCAAGGTGCATCCAGGCAGTGGGGTCGTCCGGGCGGAGTTCGATTGCCTGGCGGCACCGTTCGGCAGCGGTAGATGGCTTGCCTTCCCACAACAGTGTATTGGCTTCGTCCAGAAGTTGCTGGTAGCGCTCGATTGTTTCACTCACCGTGCCCCTCGTCTTGCTTCTTTGTTGGGTGCTTGCTTGTCAGTTGGCTTCGGTCAACAGCCACACCAGCAGCCCTTTTTGGGCGTGCAGGCGGTTCTCGGCCTGATCCCACAAGACGGCATGTGGGCCATCGGCCACATCGTCGGTAATCTCTTCGCCACGGTGCGCCGGAAGGCAGTGCATGACAATGACATCCGGGTTGCCGCTTGCAGCTACCAGCTCACTATTCACCTGGTAGGGCGTGAAGACCTCGATGCGCTCGGCGTATTCGGCTTCTTGTCCCATACTGGTCCAAACGTCGGTGTAGATGGCATCGGCGCCGCGCACCGCTTCGCGCGGGTCGTGTGTCAACACGACTTCGACGCCTGCCGCGCGAGCCTTTTCGACCGTCATGGGGTCGGGTTCGTAGCCTTCGGGCGTGGCGATTTGGACGCGCACGCCGGCGAGCGGTGCAGCATGCAGAAGCGAATGTAAGACGTTGTTGCCATCACCGACCCAGGCGAGGGTTTTACCCTCGAACGTGCCCCAGCGTTCCCACATGGTCAAGTAGTCGGCAAGGGCCTGGCAGGGGTGGCTGTAATCCGACAAGCCGTTGATGACGGGCACACCAGCATAGGCGGCCAGCGTTTCGACGTCGCTGTGAGCGAAGACCCGCGCCATGATGACGTGGACGTAGCGTCCCATCACACGCGCCACGTCGGGCACGCTTTCGCGCTTCCCCAGTTGGATTTCGTTGGGGCTGAGGTAGAGCGCTTGCCCGCCAAGGTGAAGCATAGCGACATCGAACGAGACGCGCGTGCGCAGGCTTGGTTTCTGGAAAATCATGCCCAGAATTTTGCCTTGCAAAATGGGCGGGTTTGCACCATAGGTTTGGTATTCTTCTTTGAGACGGCGTGAAAGGGTGAGCAGATGGAAGAATTCGTCACGTGTCAGGCTTGAAATGTCCAAAAAATGCCGCATTGGTGCTTGCCTCCATGTGTGAGAAGTCATGTCAAGAGTAGCACAACTTTGGCTCTGCGACAACAGGTTTTGCGCGCTTTCGTTATGCGCGTACCACGTTGCGCAATATGCCAAGGCCGCTGATTTCCACTTCAACTTGGTCGCCGGCCACAATTGGGCTGACGCCTTCTGGTGTACCGGTGAGCAGCACATCGCCCGGTTCCAGTGTCATGACGGCAGTGATGGCGACCAGCAGATGCGGAATGTCGAACACCATGTCGCGCGTGTGGCCATGTTGGCGCACCTCACCATTGACCCGACAGATGACGTCGCACGCGGTGGGGTCCAGGTCGGTCTCAATCCAGGGGCCAAGCGGCGCGAAGGTGTCGACCCCTTTGGCGCGTGTCCATTGCCCGTCGCGGCGTTGTAAATCGCGAGCAGTAACATCGTTGGCGCAGGTGTAGCCGAAGACCACCGACATGGCGTTTTCGCGGGTGAGGTGGCGGGCACGCTGTCCAATGACGACGGCGAGTTCGGCTTCGTGTTCCACTTGGTTGCTGAGCGGCGTCAGGTGAATGGTGTCGTCAGGTCCAATCACAGCACTTGGTGGTTTCAGAAAGAAAAGTGGTTCTTTGGGAACTTCGGCGCCGTGTTCGGCGGCGTGAGCAGCATAGTTGCGTCCAACGCATACGATTTTGGAAGGGCGTACTGGCGCAAGCAGACGCACCTCTTCCCGGTGGAGTGTGATGGCAGCGGGGACCCAGGCGCCAAACAGGTCGCCCAAAATGGGGCGGAAGTGGTCTCCTTCGACGATGGCATGGCCGCTGAACTGCGGGTGTTGAATTCGTGCGATGCGCATGGACAAGCCTCCCGTGGTGGTTTTGTTGCAGGGTATGAGTAGGGCGGCAGGTATTCTCCGCAAGGTGGCGTGGGGCGCAAATGTCGGGTGGGAGTTAGCGCGTCAGGCTCAGGGCACTCATCAGTGCGACGAGATTGGCGGTGAAGAAAATGCCAAACCCCAGCAGCACCGGGCGGCGCATGGCGCGCGCGCCAAGTGAGGCCGCTAGAAAGGCTTTCGACGCAATGTTGGAGAGGATGGCCAGCAAAATGGCAATGAGGGCTGTGCTGGTGGGAATGTTGCCCAGCGATGCGAGGTTGGCAAGCGAGAGCACCGTGGCACTTGTGCTGGTAAAGCCCGCGATGATACTGGTGAGATAAAGCCCGGCGTTTCCAAAATAGGTTTCGCTCACATCCACCAGAAAGAGCACCAGCGTGAACATCGCTGCGAACTTGATGGCATCTACAATGTTCAACGGGTTTTGCAATTGCAACTGGCGCTCCTCTTTGCCGGGACGATACCAGAACGTCAGCGCGAAACTGGTGAGCAACCCAACGATGAACAAGCCAACAAGGTAGGGCAGGCCGAGCCAGAACAAATTGGGGGCGATGAGCGCCAGCAAAACAAGCGTGCGTGGGAACACCACCGTCGAAGCCAGCAGGATGGCGCTTGCAAAGGCAGGCGAGAGATTGGGGTTGTCGTGGCTACGCCCAGCAAATGTGAGCGTCGTAGCCGTGCTGGAAACCAGCCCCCCAAGCAACCCCATCAACCAGAGCGCCCGCCCTGCGCCAAACAGTTTGATGGCGACGTACCCGCCAAAGCTCAACCCCGAGATGAAGACGACCAGCAACCAGATGCGGTATGGGTTGAGCACACCAAAGGGGTCGAGCGCACGATTGGGTAGAAGTGGGAGAATCACCACCGTAATGAGCGCAAATTGCAGTGTTGCAAGCAGGTCATCGCGGGTAAGGTTGCGTGCCAGATCATGCAGGCTACGTCGCAGCGAGAGCAACATCGTCATGATGACGGTCAGCGCACTGGCGATTTCTCCCTGTTCCCGGAAGGTGAGCCCGCCAAGCAAAAACGTCAGCAGAATGGCGATTTCGGTGGTGATGCCTTCCCCCCGTTCATCACCCAGGCGACGGACGTACGAAACCCCGACCAGCACCGCCAGCCCACCAAATCCAACCGCAAAGAACGCGGGCATGTTGAACAGTTCAGCAGTGAAGGCGCTGAGCGCCCCCAACAGCGCGATGAGCGGAAAGGTCCGAATGCCGGCGAACGAAGCCGGCGCTGGGGCGACATGTTGCTGTGCATATTCGCGCTCCAACCCCACCAACGCTCCAAGCGAGAGCGCCAGTGCAAAGCGCGACCACAGGTCAATATTGGGAATGAGCGCCAGCCACTCTTGTACCATCGAACAACATCCTCGGACTCAGAGAGCGAAAACCGCCGGGCGAAAGGGGCACCCGGCGGTGTATGGATCGTCTGGGACAGAAGTGGCTGCTATTTTATGCCAACTTCGGACCCGCTGCAAGTACCGCTTCGTCTACCTGGTCTTCGTACTTTTCGAAGTTGTCGCGGAAGAGCTGTGCCAGCTCGCGGGCTTTGGCATCGTAGGCGTCTTTGTCGGCCCAGGTGTTGCGCGGCACCAGCACGTCATCGGGCACATCGGGGACGCTGACGGGAATGTGCAGCCCAAAGATGGGGTCTTCCACGGTTTCAACGTCGTTCAGGCGGTTGTTGAGCGCGGCACGCACCATGGCGCGGGTATAGTCGAGTTTCATCCGCCGCCCCACGCCGTAGGGGCCTCCCGTCCAGCCGGTGTTGACAAGCCATACCTTTGCGTTGTGCTTCGTCATCAACTCGCCCAGCATTTTGGCATAGAGGGTGGGGGTGCGTGGCAGGAACGGCGCTCCGAAGCATTCGCTGAACGTTGCTTGTGGCTCGGTGATCCCACGCTCGGTGCCAGCTACCTTGGCTGTGTAGCCGGAGATGAAGTAGTACATGGCCTGTTCGGGCGTCAGGCGGGAGATGGGTGGCAGCACGCCAAAGGCATCGGCTGAGAGGAAGAAGATGTGTTCTGGGTGATGTCCTTGCCCACCCGGCACATGCTTGGGCACAGCGGTCAGCGGGTAGGAACTGCGCGTGTTTTCGGTGATGCTGTCGTCCTCGAAAAGCGGCTCACGTGTGATGGGGTCGAGGATCACATTTTCCATGATGGAGCCGTATTGCAACGTGGCCGCATAAATTTCGGGTTCACCTGTAAGCGAAAGGCGAATGACCTTGGCGTAGCACCCCCCTTCGAAGTTGAAGATACCCTTGGGCGACCAGCCATGTTCATCGTCACCGATGAGATAGCGTGTCGGGTCCGACGAGAGCGTCGTTTTCCCGGTGCCCGACAACCCAAAGAAGAGCGCCGTATCGCCGTTTTCGCCCAGGTTGGCCGAGCAGTGCATGGGCAGCACACCCACACTTGGCAGCCAGAAATTCATCACCGCAAAGATGGACTTCTTGATTTCGCCTGCATACTTCGTACCAGCAATCAACACGGTTTTGCGTGCAAAGTTCAGCACAATGGCGGTTTCGGTGCGTGTTCCGTGGCGCGACGGGTCGGCTTTGAAGTGCGGCGCGTGCAGAATCGTCCAGTCGGGCGTGATGTTGGGCAGTTCGTGAATGGTAGGACGCACGAACATGTTGTATGCAAACAGGTTGTGCCACGCCGATTCGCTAATCAGGCGCACGTTGATGCGGTATTCCGGGTCGGCACCGGCGTACATGTCGCGCACGAACAGGTCGCGTTCGCGCAGATACGCGGTGATGTCGGCATAGAGTGTGTCGAAGGCGTGGGGGGCGATGGGCACGTTGACATTGCCCCACCAAATATCATTCTCGGTGGACGGTTCACGCACCACGAAGCGGTCCTTTGGCGAACGACCAGTGTGTGGCGCGGTCACCGCGGTGAACGTCCCTGGTGCAGCCAATACCCCTTCGCCGCGCTTGAGCGCTTCTTCGTACAGACGGGCGGGCGGCAGGTTCCAGTAGATGGCGGGGGCATGTTCCAGCCCATGTTCTTCCAGGCCGTACATGCTGGCGATCCCTTCGCGTTGCTTTTCGAGCGTGGCCATACACATCCTCCTTTACATAAACAAATTGATCGAACGTATTTTGTTTAGTAGAGCCGGACGTCATTGACGATGAGTTCGAAACGGCAATTCAGCGTCTCTGCCGCCTGGCGGCACATCAGCATACGGCTGAGAAAAATCTCGAAGTACTCCATGACCGAGGCGATGTTGGTATCGATCGTCAATTCCAGGGCAATCGTCCGCTTCTCGGCATCCACTCGCACGAACGAATGGTTGACAGCAAAGTTCACGCGGTCGTGAATATCATGTTTGGCCGGGTCGGGTTGTTGGACACGGCTGCGGTGCACATCGGCCTTGTCGGCAATCACCAGTGCAGCGCTGATCGGCGTGGACGTAAAGCCACGTTCTTCTTCGTGGTTGCCAATGGCGTTGATGACCAGCGCCATTTCGTCCCACGGCATACCCAGCCGCACCAGGATACTTTGCGCCAGTTGTGCCCCACTCAGCGCGTGATGGTCGCGATGAACAACGTTGCCGATGTCGTGGAGATAGGCGGCGATTTCGGCGAGCTCTACCATGCGGCGTGGATATCCGAGGTGTTCGAGGATGTTCCCAGCAATATGGGCAACAAGCGAGGCGTGACGTGTTCCATGTTCCGTGTAGCCTAGGGCTTTCAGGTTCTCATTGGCCTGGTGGATGTAGGCCTGCACTTGCGGGTCGCGCCGTACCTCTTCGAGGGTGACCTGCTTGTGTTCGACATGCATCGTTCTCTCTCCGCACCATTGCGCCATGTTGTCGAGTGATGGCGCGATTGTAAGCCGCATGATACCTTCTGTCAATCAGGATTGTTCTTTGCTTCACAATACGAACAAATGTTTGCTAGGCTAAATAGGGCTGCGTGGCCTTGCACGGGGCACACATCATCGTGTTCTTCGTTCACATGCAGTATGCGAGATTGTGATATTCTTCACAAGTGAGTATTGTCATGATGATGGGGATGTCATGGGGCAGGTATTGTGTGCCTGGCGGGGTGGCGTTGCAGGGGCGATGGCAGAGAGTTCCCTTTGTGTCCAAGGGGGGGCGTGCTATACTTCCGAATCAGGGAAACCAATTGACCAAGCCAGAAGGTTGAGAGAGGGCGTATGAATTCCAAGTTTTTGCGAAGCGGTCTTTTTTGGCTGCTGATTATCGTGATCGGGATTGCGGTCTTCATGAATTTTGGCAGTGCGCGGACATCGACACCGCCAGACAGTATTCAGCAACTCGCGTTGGAAATCAAGGCGGGGCGTATCCGTGATATCACCGTGCGAGGCGATACGATTACCGCCGAACGGTACGATGGCACGCGCCTGGTGACACGCAAGGGCAGCAACGTGACCGCGGTTGAAGCGTTGAAGAACCTGGGGGTCACAGAAGAAGAGTTGCAGGCATTGGAAGCATTCGTGGTACAGGATACGTCTCAATGGCGCGGCCTGGGCTTTTTGCTGAGCAGTGCGTTGCCGCTTTTGCTTTTTGGTGGCTTGCTGATTTTCATGCTTCGGCAAGCACAAGGCTCGAACAATCAAGCCATGTCGTTTGGCAAGAGCCGCGCACGCATGTTTACGGGCGACAAGCCGACGGTGACGTTCAACGATGTGGCGGGCGCGGAGGAAGCCAAAGAGGAACTGAAAGAGGTTGTCGAATTCCTGCGCGAGCCATCCAAGTTTGCGGCGCTGGGCGCGCGTATTCCCAAAGGGGTGCTGATGGTGGGGCCGCCGGGTACAGGGAAAACGCTCATGGCGCGTGCCGTGGCTGGCGAAGCAGGCGTCCCCTTTTTCAGCATCTCGGGGAGTGAGTTTGTGGAAATGTTCGTCGGTGTGGGGGCCAGCCGCGTGCGCGACCTCTTCGAGCAGGCAAAGCGCAACAGCCCATGCATCATTTTCATCGATGAGATCGACGCGGTGGGGCGTCAGCGTGGCGCTGGGCTTGGTGGGAGCCACGATGAACGTGAGCAGACGCTCAACCAGATTCTGGTGGAGATGGACGGCTTCGACACCGATACCAACGTGATTGTGATTGCGGCGACCAATCGTCCTGATATTCTCGACCCCGCGTTGCTGCGCCCAGGCCGTTTCGACCGCCGCGTGGTGCTTGATCGACCGGATGTGCGCGGTCGCCGTGCCATTCTGGATGTGCACGTGCGTGGAAAACCGCTTGCCCCAGATGTGGATTTGGATGCTATTGCACGTGGCACACCGGGGTTTACGGGGGCTGACCTGGAAAACCTGGTGAACGAAGCCGCCATTCTAGCGGCGCGACGCAAGAAGCGTCTGATTGGCATGGAGGAATTCAACGAGGCAATCGAGCGTGTGGTGATGGGGCCGGAGCGCCGCAGTCGTCTGCTGAGTGAGGAAGAGCGCCGCCTGACGGCGTATCACGAAGCGGGGCACGCGGTGGTGATGTACCACATGCCGCATGCCGACCAGGTGCACAAGATTACGATTATCCCACGTGGCCGCGCTGGTGGGTATACGTGGTACATGCCGGAAGAAGAGCGCACGTTGTACAGCTATTCGCAGTTTTTAGACCGCATGGCAAGCATGTTGGGCGGCCGTGCCGCGGAGGAAATTGTCTTTGGTGATGTGTCCACCGGGGCAAGTAATGATCTGAAGCAAGTCACGGAATTGGCGCGTGCGATGGTGACGCGCTATGGCATGAGCGAACGTCTGGGGCCGCTGCAATATGGCGAGCGCGAAGAAATGATCTTCTTGGGGCGCGAGATTACCGAGCACCGCAATTACAGCGAAAAGGTGGCACGCGAAATCGATGCAGAGGTGAAGCGCCTGGTGACGGAAGCCTACGAACGGGCACTGACTGTTTTGCAAGCGCATCGCGACCAGTTGGAGGCGGTTGCTCAGCGTTTGCTGGAAGTGGAAACACTAGAACGCGAAGAGTTCGAGGAGCTGATGGTGCGGACCAGCATGACCGACCTGGCATTGGATGACGATGGCGCACATGATGCGTCACAGTCGCCGGAAGAGCTCGTGTAGGCGATTGGGGCACATGCAAACAGGGCACAGTCAATCGATCACTGTGCCCTGTTTTGTTTTCGCCCGTGAGCGGTTATGGGTGCAGCGCTAGTAAGAATTGTTGTATCTGGTAGTGTGTGATCCCCAGTGCTTCACGCACGACGTAGGCGAATTCGACGAATGGGTTGTTGGAGATGGGGGATGTACGTGTGGGGGAGCCGGCGGCATCAAGTCCGAGGTACCGCGCCATGAGTTTCAGCCTGAGCACATGGAAGGGATCGCTGACCAGCACAATGCGGCGTACATGCTGGGCGTCTGCCAGGCGTTTGACTTCGACCATACTTTCCCAACTGGTTTCGCCATATTCTTCGGTGAGAATGGCTTCCTCGGGAATTCCCTGTTGAACAAGATAGGCTTTGCCAACGCCAGCTTCCGTATACAGAGGATCGGGGCCATGGCCGCCCGTGGTGATGATGAGCGGCGCAATGCCGCGGCGGTACAGGTCGGCAGCGTGGTCGAGCCGGGCTTGCAAGACGGGTGAAGGGGTACCGTTGTATTGGGCTGTGCCGAGGACAACGATGGCATCGGCGGGCTGCAGTTCGTCATTGCGGGCTTGCAGGTAGATGAGCGCGATGAGCAACACGAAATAGATGGTCACAGCAATACCGAGGAGCGCAAACAAATTCCAGAGCCGCCGAATGAATGTGCGCATGCATGTTCAACCGATTGGGAGATATTGCCTTAGATGTGGCGTGTATGATATGCCAGGCCGAGTGCAGGATCAAATGAGCATACAAAGTGGGTACGCGTGAGGCGTACCCGTTACAGCAAGCAGCACCAGGAAAACCACATTAGGCATCCACCACACGTGCTCCTTCGTTGCTGCCGCCCGTGACGATGGCGCGACTGCGTATGCCATGCTCTTCGAAAGCAGCTTGCATGGCAGCAGCGATGTTGGCCCCCTGGCGGAGATCGTCGGTCAGCGCGAAAAGTGTTGGCCCCGCGCCGCTAATCGAGCAGCCGAATGCGCCTGCTTCGAGCGCAGCCGCTTTGACAGCGCCAAACCCAGGAATGAGGTGGGCGCGTGCCGGTTCGATGATCACATCGTCGATGGCGCGACCAACAAGCGCTGCGTCGCCACGACAGAGCCCAGCGATGAGGGCAGCAAGGTGACCACTGTTGGCGATGTGTTGCGCCAGCGAGATGGTTTGCGGTACGACCGCGCGGGCTTCGGCAGTGGGAAGTTCATGTTGGGGTGTGACGAGCACAATGACCAGGTTGGCCGGAATGGTGAGTGTCACGAAGTCGAGCGGTTCATAGGTGCGCACGATGAAGACGCCTCCAAAGAGTGCCGGGCCAACGTTGTCGGCGTGCCAGCCGCTGACGGCTGCTTCGGCTTCCAGACAGGCGTGCAGGACGTCTTGGCGTGTGAGCGGTTCACCTAGCAGGACGTTGGTCGCCCATGCCGCAGCAGCGGCGCTGGCGGCACTCGACCCCAGCCCGCTCCCCAAAGGGAGCCCTTTGTGAATGGTGAGCGCAACGCCGACGTTTTCACGGCCGGCTAGGCGTAAGACAGCCTGCGCGGCGATACCAGCCGTGTTGTGGCAAGCGTCGCGGGGCAGGCGGCCATGATCGCCGGTGATGCACTCGATGACAACGCCAGATGTGGAACGTCGTTCAGCCGTCACAATATCGCCCAGCCCCTGGATAGCCATACCCAGCACATCGAAACCAGGCCCGACATTGGCGAGAGTGGCTGGTGCAAAAACGCTCACGCGTTCAGACATAGAGGGCACTCCTTTCCCCATGTTTGGTGAGAACGAAAAGCGGGGACGTCAACAGTACGCCCCCGCTTCGTTGCCATGCGGCATGCGGCTTACTTGTGAATACCACCTTCGGTGAGTTTACGCGGGTCGAGGATTTCTTCAAGTTGCTCGGGCGTCAAGTCGGTCATTTCCAGCGCTACGTCTTTCAGGCTGCGCCCTTCGGCGTAGGCTTTCTTGGCGATCTTGGCAGCCAGGTCGTAGCCGATGACCGGGTTGAGTGCCGTCACCAGGATTGGGTTGCGGTCAACCAATGCGGCGATGCGTTCGCGGTTGACCGTGAAGCCGGCGACGGCTTTATCGGCGAGCACGCGGCTGGCATTGCCCAGAATGGTGATGGATTGCAGCAAGTTGTGAGCGATGACGGGCAGCATGACGTTGAGCTGGAAGTTGCCGCGTTCGTTGCCAATGGCGATGGTGAGGTCGTTGCCGATGACTTGGGCAGCGACCATCATCATGGCTTCGGGAATGACTGGGTTGATTTTGCCTGGCATGATGCTTGAACCGGGTTGCAACGCGGGCAGGGTAATTTCTGCCAGCCCGGCGATGGGGCCACTGTTCATCCAGCGCAGATCGTTGGCAATTTTCATCAGTGCGGTGGCGGCAGTTTTCAGGTGGCTACTCAGTTCGGTGGCGGTGTCCATCGCCGATTGGGCGGCGAAGTGATTATCGGTTTCGACGAAGGGCAGCCCCGTCATTTCGGCCAGTTTTGCGGTCACACGCGCTCCAAATTCGGGGTGGGCGTTGATGCCTGTCCCGACGGCTGTGCCGCCAATGGCGAGCTTGACCAGGCGTGGCAGGCATTGTTCGATGCGTTCGATGGATTGTTGCACCTGGTATGCCCAGCCGCCAATTTCCTGGCTCATGCGGACCGGCATGGCGTCCATGAGATGGGTGCGCCCAGTTTTCACCACATCATCAAGCTCGGCAGCACGTTTTTCGAGCGTGCTTTGCAGATGGCGCAATCCCGGCAGCAGAATTTCATGCACTTCGATGGAGGCGCTCACATGAATGGCCGTAGGGATAACATCGTTCGACGATTGCCCCATGTTCACGTGGTCGTTGGGGTGCACGTACTTGCTCCCTATCTCGTGCCCCAGAATTTGTGTGGCACGGTTGGCAATGACTTCGTTGGCGTTCATGTTGGTCGATGTGCCCGACCCCGTCTGGAAGATGTCAATCGGGAAGTGCTCATCCAAGCGCCCTTCGGCCACTTCTTGTGCCGCTTGCTGAATGGCTTTGGCGCGTTCTTCATCGAGTAGGCCGAGGTCGTAGTTGACGGCAGCGGCCGCCCCTTTGATGAGCCCCAGCGCACGAATGAACACACGCGGGAACCGAATGCCACTGATGGGAAAGTTTCCGACGGCGCGCTGGGTTTGTGCCCCATAGAGGGCATCGGCAGGAACACGGACTTCGCCAAGCGAATCGCGTTCGATGCGATATTCCGTCATGGCTTTTGCTCCTTTGTTGCTCGTCGTTTTGTTGGTTGACACACCGCTGTGCCATGAGCGAGTATATGCGCCGCATAGCCTTTGACAATTGGTGAAAGGCAGGCCAAGCATGTGCCAGATGTCAGGTTTGGCGTTCTTGGCGAGGTGTGGTATTGAGGGGCGGGCTGCAAAGAGCGCCAGACAGACAAATCGACACAAGGAGGATGGTGTGCGCGAGGAAGTGCTGACATTCATTCAGCAAGTGAATGTTGAAACCATAACGCCCGAGGAGTGGTTGGCGGCGATGAACAAGACACGTGAATTCACAGCCATTGGGCCGCTGGGAGCAACCTTCGAGGAGGTCAGCGACGAGCATATTGTGATGGAGATGCCCATTACGGACAACGCCCGCCAGCCGGTAGGCTTGCTGCATGGCGGTGTGAGTCTGTTGTTGGCTGAAACGGCGGCAAGTGCGCACGCTTTCTGGCGCGCGGATGTGCGCGAGCGAGTGCCGGTGGGGATCGAAATCAACGGTTCGCATTTGCGTTCGGCCAGTGATGGGAGAGTGCGGGTGGTGGGGCGCGTCCTGCGTCGCTCACGTTCTTTCATCGTGCACGAGGTAGAAATCTGGCATGTGGAGCGCGAGGTGTTGTTGTCGGTGTGTCGTGTCACGAATTATTACAAGCCAGTGGCTCAATAG
>WFOS01000079.1 GCA_015487975.1 Ardenticatena sp. | reverse complement strand
TCTGGAAACAGACGGGTGGTTGGTGGCCGAGGTGCTGCGTTTCGGGTACCACACCATCACGCCGTTGCTGATGGTCTTGGGGCGGGGAGAACGGGAGTGGAGCGCTGGGCTGATGCCGTGCTGGTATTGGTCGCTTATCGCGCGTGAAGGCTCACGAGGGGGGCCTTCGGCCGCCGACACGCTGGTGGCAGGGGCAGGGCGGGGGCCACTGGTCCTGAGGAGCGACGCACCTGGCAGGTGCGTCGCTCCTCGAAGTAACATCAGACGTGCGTGCCTCTCGAGGTCAGGCGGGGTGTGTTTGTATCCCTCGTTGCGCTGGAACCGTCGGTCTGGAAACAGACGGGTGGTTGGACGCCAACATGCTCTCAGCGCTTCCTGCGTGGCTTGTGCCACTTTTTCGCTTGTTTGCAGCGATCTTGGGAATCACCAGGGCCGGTGAGGGATGGTGGTACAATTGCCATTCCCTCTTTCCTTGGTTACCATAAGTGTCAGGCCGACACCATAAGAGAGAGCCCAAGAAGCAGAACCATGTCTGAATGTTTCGATCAACGTATTGCTTTGACTGTGGACGTTGTCATTTTTACCCTGCTGGACAATGCGCTGAAAGTGTTGCTCATTCGTCGGCGACGCGAGCCATTTGCTGGTATGTGGGCGCTCCCTGGGGGCTTCGTTCACCCCCAGGAATCTTTGGAAGATGCCGCACGGCGCGTGCTGTATGAAGAAAGTGGCGCGACGGATGTGTACCTTGAACAGCTGTACACATTCGGTCATCCCGACCGCGACCCACGCCAGCGGGTTGTGACAGTGGCCTATTTTGCGCTGGTGAGCGCCGACCGTCTGCCGCTGGATGTGCAAAGCCCACGTTCCAGTGAACGGGGGTGGTGGCCTGCGTACGAACCGCCGCCACTGGCATTCGACCATGCCGATATTTTGGCGTATGCACTCCAACGCCTGCGTTACAAACTCGAATACACGGCTGTGGGGTTTCAACTTCTGCCCGAAACGTTCACGTTGACCGAACTGCAAATGGCGTACGAAACCATCTTGCGCGAGCAACTTGACAAACGCAATTTCCGACGAAAAGTGTTGGCAGCGGGGATTTTGGAAGAAACCGATGCATTCAAGTCAGGGGGGCATCGCCCTGCACGGCTCTATCGGTTCCGCCGCGAAGCAACCGTGGAGAGCACTGCCCGCCGTCTTTTTCCCTAAAAGGAGCAGCAGATGGCACGCACTGCCGCCCAACGTGCCCGCTTGAAGGCGCTGGAACGGGAAATGGCCGCCCTGGAAGCACGTCGTGCCGAGTTGGGAGATGCGGAAGTCGAAGCTCGCCTGGCGCTATTGCGCGATGAGCACCGCGCGCTGCTCGACGCGCAGCGTATCGTCAACAGGCCCGATGCTGCCACGACCGACTGGCTGGCGCTCGCGCAGGCGTTGCGTACAGGGGCACAAACACTGGCGACGCTTGATCCTGCCTTGCTTCCCCCCGTGGCGCATGAACCAGAACTTTCGACAGTGGCGCTGCACCGCGCCGTACTGGCACTGGCACAGCACTTCGATACCGCACGCAAAGCCCATCACCTGCGCGACCGAACCGATATTCACGATGCCCAGGCGGCGCTAGCGCTTCTGCACCACGAACTTGCCTCTTCTCATCCACATGTGCGCCGTGTTCGACGAAAGTGCGCCGAGCTGGCTGAAATCTTTTATGCCCAGGCCACCCTCGCACCTGACCAGTTCGACCTGGCGCGGCTTGCTTTTCTGTCCGAAGTGTTGTTGCAGGTCGTTGTGCATCGGTGGCACGTCTAGTTGCTAGCCATTACGGATAGGTATAATTGATGAGCGGAGGAAGCCATGCCGACCGTCTGTCCCAAGTGCAAGCAACTGGTGCCAGTGCAACCCACGTGTGAAGCATGTGGGGCGCAATTGATGCGCCAAACCGCTGATGGACGGTATGAGCTCATCGAACCCACTCCGCCTGTGTGGAAGCTGGCGCTCGAACCATTGTTGTTGACCCTCGGTGTCCTCGTCATTGGATTGTTGCTGATTGGCGCATTGGTCTGGTTGTTGCTATAACAGAATGGTGCCTCGGAACAACAGAATCAAGGAGGATGAATCCTATGGACTTCTCGCTCAGTGAAGAGCAACGCCTCATTCGCGACACTGTGCGCGAACTTGCCCGCGACGTGATTGCCCCTCGTGCGAAAGAAGTGGACGAAACTGGTCGATTCCCTCGTGAAAACTTCGCAGCCATGGCCGAATTGGGTTTGATGGGGCTTCCCTTTCCCGAGGAATATGGTGGCGCTGGTGGTGATACGCTCAGTTATGCGTTGGCCGTGGAGGAAATTGCCGCTGCTTGTGGCTCGACGGCGTTGAGTTATGCGGCGCATGTTTCGTTGGCATGCAACCCTATCTACATGTTCGGCACCGAAGAGCAGAAGCGCAAATATCTCGTGCCACTGGCGAGTGGAAAGGCCATTGGCGCCTTTGGGTTGACCGAACCACACGCGGGGTCGGATGCCTCGCGCTTGAAAACGCGCGCGGTGCGCGACGGCAACGAATGGGTCATCAATGGGCAGAAGATGTGGATTACGAACGGTGGCGTGGCAGATTTCATCGTAGTCGCGGCCGTCACCGACCCCGAGGCTGGGCATCATGGTATCTCGAATTTCATCATCGAAGCCGACAATCCGGGTTTCAAAGTGGGCAAGAACGAGCCCAAGATGGGATTGAAGGGCTCGGTTACGTCGCAGCTCTTCTTCGAGGATTGTCGGGTGCCGGCGGAGAACATGCTGGGTGAGGAAAACAAAGGTTTCATTCAATTCATGAAGACGCTGGATGGAGGGCGTATCAGTATTGCCGCAATGGCGTTGGGACTGGGGCGTGCGGCGTATGAAGCAGCGGTCTCGTATGCCAAAGAGCGCCATGCGTTCGGGCACCCCATCGCTGATTTTCAGGCCATTCAGTTCAAACTCGCCGATATGGCCACCTTACTGGAAGCTGCCCGGTTGCTCATCTACAAAGCGGCTCATTTGAAAGATACTGGCCAGCCCTACACCAAAGCCGCCGCGATGGCAAAACTTTTTGCGAGTGAAGCCGCCGAAAAAGCCTGCTTCGAGGCGATTCAAATTCATGGTGGCATGGGGTACAGTCGTGAGTTTCCGGTGGAACGCTACTATCGCGACAATCGCCTGACGCAAATTGGAGAGGGGACGAGCGAAATCATGCGGTTGGTGATTGCGCGTCGTATCTTGCGCGAGATGGAATAGACCCCACGTGGACAGCAGAACGGGGCGCCGCACTTGGCGCCCCTTTGTATGCAGGTGTATATCGCACACGAGCGATCAGTTCTCGATGCCCAGTGGGAGGAAGACTTCGTAGTTGTTGAGCACGAGGACATTGAATTGGTGCAGATTGCTGAAGAGCGAGCTATCTTGCGAGACGATTGCCCATTGTCCCAGCGCCGGATGATACCAAACGCCGATGGGAAAATCGTTGAACGCCCCATACCGTGGTGTCACGATGATGATGGCGTTTGGATTGTCGTTCGTGAGGGGGGAATCGAGATATGTGATGGAACTGTTGTTCCCATTCCCTTCTGTTGGCTGGTGAACGAAGGCGTTTGGCATGCCATTGGCAACGAAGACGTTGAAAGCCAATCCCGTGGGCATGGTGCTGTTGTCTTGATTGAAGATCACCCATCGTTCCAGCCCTGCATCGTAGAAGACCCCAGTATACCGATTGTGGTAGACGCCCGGGCTCTCGCCGTCTGGGTTCCATGAATGTTCGATGAAGACGATCGCATCGGGGTTGCCGTTGAGCATGGGGTGGTCGAGAATGGTACGGTGCGCGTCTACGTTGTCGCTCGTTGTCGTATGCACGAAGGCACGTAACGACGGCGCTGGTGCGAACACATTGAATTCCACGCCGTCAGGCATCAGGCCAAGGTCTTCGTTGTAGATGGCCCATCGTCCAGGGACTTGGGATGTCGAGGCAGCGCTTTGCGTCGAAAGCGGCGACGAGCTTTTGAAGAAAACCCCCGTAGGGTGTTCATTGGTAATCGAGCCGCGGGTGGTGGCAAAGACAAGCGCACCGATGTTGTCGTTCAGCATGGGGTTGTTGAGTTCGACGTAGTTCGATGAAGGGGATGGAGCACGAATGGTAAATTGGGTGGACGTTTGTGGAGCAACGAGCATGTTGAAGAGAACATTGGGGGGCATTGTTGCAAGGTCTTGATTGAAGACGCTCCATTGCTTTTTGCCGCTATTGTACCAAACGCCGGTTCCATGTGGATTGAACGCGCCGACACTGCTCGGTGCAGCTTGCAACACAGCTTCTGACCAGCCGTCGGTTTGGGGATTCGAGATGGATGAGATATGCCCACTGATATTGTCTGCCGTCGTGACATGTTGGAAAGCACGTGGCATTTGGGAGATCACGGCAACGTTGAAAGAGGCATTTGGGGGGATGTTGGCCGAATCCTGGTTGTAGATGAACCAACCACCATCGTAGGCGACGCCGATATGGTGTGGATTGTAGACGCTGTAAGGGTCCCAGCGTTGTGTTACGAGGATGATGTCGTTGGGTGACGTAAGGTATGGTGACGAGATCTCGGTGTAATAATCGGTTGTATTACTGGGGGTGGCCGTGTGAATGAAAGCAGGGACGGTACTGTCGGGAATGTAGATATTGAATGTTGCCCCTGCGGGGATAGCCGTGAAATCTTGGCTGAAAATCCGCCATGTTCCATTGAAGTAATACACGCCGTAAGGCGCAGTGTAGTAGACACCGGTGATACCGATTGGCCCCCAGGAAGGCGTCACGAAGAAAATAGCATCGGGATTCCCATCCAACAGCGGATGGCGAATCTCGGTAATGTGCCCAGTTGTGTTGTCGCTGGAAGCCACATGAACGAAGTAGGTTCCGCCCGTCAGCGATGGCGTGGGAAAGCCGCCTGCCGAGAGACGTGTTTGAGGCGTGACTTGTATGGCCAGCGCGACGAGCAGCATCACGAGACCCACGCCGAGCAAACGCAACTTGTGCATGTCACACTCCTTTCCCTATCGCTTGATGTCGATCGAACGACCGATACAACACACTCACATACGGCGTGGACGGACAGCGAGGAAGAACGGCGGAGCATGGCACTGCGTTGGGTGTATGGCGAACATTGCACGTGTTGGACAACGATGCCAGTGCCGACAAAGCAAGACAGTATGGAATAAAACGAGAGAACATTCAAAATCGACGCGCCTCGTGCGGTGGAGAACCTCTTTCATACGGGAGCGATTTGCTCATCTTCCCAAAAACCGCATAAATTAGGCCTCATGAAGAGCAATGACGGAAACAGGGCAATCATGCGTGTCAAAACCATTACTGTTCATTCGGCTGGTGGCGTTGTCCTACGAGGGCCTGCTGATGCTCCCGATGTCCTCATGATTGCGACGCACAATGGGACACGCTGGGCGCTTCCCAAGGGGCAAGTGGAACCGAACGAAAGCCTGCCCGAAGCCGCACGTCGCGAAGTCGAAGAAGAAACAGGTATTCAGGTCACCACGCTCGCGCATATCGAGACCATCGAATACTGGTACTATGCGAGCCGCAATGTACGGCACCACAAATTCGTGGATTACTTTCTCATGAAGCCGATTGGTGGCACGTTGCGCCCCCAACTCAGCGAAGTAGACGACGTGCGGTGGTGGCCCCTCGCGCGAGCGCTCGAGCTGGCAACATATGAAAACGACCGTCGTGTGATCGAGAAAGCGGGGAAACGGTGGGCCCGTTACGCCGACCCGCTTTGAGGGTTTCTGTTTTACGGTGCATACCACGACCAATCGAACGCCAACCAAAAAAGAAGGAGGCCACACACATGTCGCAAAAACGGTTCGAGGGCAAAATTGTGCTGGTGACAGGTGGGAGCCGCGGCATTGGCAAGGCCATTGCGCTGAAATTCGCCAGTGAAGGGGCTGATGTGATCATCAATTATCTGCGCAAACGTTCTGCCGCCGAGGAAACCGCCGAAGAAATTCGCGCATACGGTGTGCGCTGTCATACCATCAAGGCCGATGTGGGCAACCTGGATTCACTCAATGCGATGTTCGACGAAATCGAGCACGCATTCGACGGCCTGGACATTCTCGTCAACAACGCTGCCAGTGGGTACATCCGCCCCGTCATGGAGCAGAAGCCCAAGGGCTGGGAATGGACGATGAACATCAATGCTCGCAGCCACCTCTTTGCTGCGCAGCGTGCTGTGCCGCTGATGCAGAAGCGTGGCGGGGGGCACATCATCGGCATCTCTAGCCTGGGGTCGCAATTTGTGTTGCCCGAATACGTCGTCATTGGGATTAGCAAAGCCGCTGTGGAGACCCTGACACGCTACCTCGCGGTCGAACTTGCCCCCTACAACATCAAAGCCAACGCCGTCAGCGGTGGCGTCGTCGATACCGACGCGCTCAAACACTTCCCGAACCGCGAAGCCATGCTCAAAAACGGAATCGAACGCACACCCGCGGGGCGCATCGTCACGCCCGAAGACATTGCCAACGTGGTCGCGTTTCTGTGCACACCCGATGCCGACATGATTCGTGGGCAAACCATCGTCGTGGATGGTGGGTATAGCCTGCTTGCCTGACCCGTCCATCGAGCGAAGCAGAGGAGGGGGCGCTTGAATGCCCCCTTCGAGACCGATGCGCGAACATCGCAAACGCTATCACTTTTTCCTCTTGATGTACCGTGAATGGGGACGCTATGGCATTCCCCGCCTGGCTGCCGCCCTGAGTTTCTACACGCTCTTTTCGTTGGCGCCCTTGCTCTTCCTCGTGATTGTCGTTGCCGGCTTCATTATCGACCCTACCCTCGTCGAACGACGCATTCTCCTGCAATTGCAAGGCCTGTTGGGGGAAAACACCGCTCGTTTCATCGAGACGCTCATCACCAACGCCCGTGCGCAAACCAGCGGCACATTGCTGGTCGTTGGTGTTGGCTTACTAGTATGGACTGCCACCAACGTTTTCATGCAAACCAAAGCCGTGCTCAATACCATCTGGGATATCGAAGTGCGTCCGCCAAATGGGCTGCTGCATTTCCTCGTGCAACGTTTTTTCGCCCTGCTCTTTGTGTTGGGCATTGGGTTTGTGCTTGCCGTGATTCTCATCGTCAACATTTTGCTCGAAACGCTTCTCATCCTGCTGGCGCATGCGATGCCGCTGGAACGGCCACTTTCGATGCTCTGGCAATTCCTGTTGTCCTATGGGCTCATCACCTTCACTTTCACCATCATGTATCGCATTTTTCCAGATATCGTCATCCGCTGGCGTGAAGCATTGGTCGGTGCCCTGGTAGGGGGAACATTTTTCTACCTGGCGCAGTATTTGATTGCCTGGTATTTGCGCACGATTGCGCCTGCATCCATCTATGGCGCTGCCGGTGCGCTCGTTGTGCTCTTGCTCTGGCTCTACTATTCGCACCAAATCTTCCTGCTCGGCGCACTGGTCACCAAAGTGTACGTGCGCCTTTACCACCGTCCTACCCGTTTGAAACCCAACGCTCGCCAAATCATGCACATTACACGCCCCCGTTTGCCATGAATGCCTCCTGGTTTGCCTTTGTAGGAATGCGTCAAACGTCTATAATGCGCGCCGAAACATATCCATTGACAAGGAAGTAGACGAGGAACTATGTCTGCACAACACACGACAATTACCTGCCCACAATGTCGCCAACCATTCACTGCAACGGTCTACGATGTGATTGACGTGGGGCAAAACCCTACGCTCAAAGAATCGTTTTTGGAAGGCAAGGTCAACAGTGTGACCTGCCCGCATTGTGGCATGCAGGGGATGCTTGCGATCCCATTTGCATACCACGATCCACAAAAAGAATTGCTGCTCATTTACCTGCCCGCCGAACTCAACCTGCCCATGCCCGAAGAAGAAAAAATCATCGGCGACCTGACGCGGAAGGTGATGCAAAGCCTTCCCGCCGAGCAGCAGAAAGCCTACTTGCTCAACCCCAAACGCATGCTGACGATCCAAAGCCTCATTCATGCGATCCTCGAAGCCGATGGGATCGACCGCAAGGAGCTCGAACGCCAGACGCAGCTGTTGCAACTGCTGCTCGACATGGTGGAAAAAGCCCGCGCTGGGGATGAAGACGCCTTGCACCAGTTGATCGATGCCAACAAGGAAAAAATCGACTACACGTTCATGCTCATGTTGTCGAACATGATTCAGGCGACCGTGGAGCAAGAAGACCACGAAGAAGAAATGGTGCAGGCGCTGCACACCCTGCGTGAAACGTTGATTCAACGGCTCGACCTTTCGCCTGCCGACGTGCCCAAGCTGGGCTACGAAGCGATGTACGATGATGTGCTCGCCATGCTGCGCGACGCCGACCCCGGACGCTTGCAGGCGCTGGTCGCCGCGAACCGTCCCATCCTCGATTATGGTTTCTTCTTGCACCTCACCGAGAAAATCGAAAACGCTACCAGCGAAGAAGAACGCGCCGAACTGCTCACTCTGCGCGATGCACTCGTCAAACTCACCGACGAAATGGACGCCGAAGCCAAGCAGGCCGTCGAGCGCGCTGCCCGCCAGCTGGAAGAAATCCTGCAAGCCGACGACATCGACAAAGCGGTCGAAGAACGCTTCCACGACCTCGACGAAGCCTTCCTGGTGCTGCTCTCGGCCAACCTGCAAGCCGCCAAGGAGCAGAAACGCGAAGATGTCGCGGCGCTCATGGAACGCATCTACGAGAAAGTCGTGACGCTGGCTGAATCGCGCCTGCCGCCTGAAATGCAACTCATCAACCAACTCCTGCGCACACCGTCGGCGGAAGAACGGGCTGCCCTGCTGCGTGAAGCGTTTAGCACCTACACACCTGACCACATCATCAGCCTGCTGGAAACGCTCTTCGCTGATGCCGAGCAGCAAGGTGTCACGCCACGGGTGTTGGCGCAGATTGACACAATCATCCAGGAAGCCAAAACCCTGGCGGGGAAAGGAGCATGACCATGGCATCCCGTGTGGCTCGTTTGCAACGCCGCACGAACGAAACCACCATCTCGCTGGAACTCAACCTGGATGGCATTGGCGCCGGTCGAATCGCGACCGGCGTTCCCTTTTTCGACCACATGCTCGACCATGTGCGCAAACATGGCTTGTTCGACCTCACCATCCAGGCCAAGGGCGACTACGAAATCGACGACCATCACACGGTCGAGGATGTAGGCATTGTGCTGGGGAAGGCGCTGTACGACGCCTTGGGCGACAAGCGGGGTATTCGGCGCTATGGGCATGCCATTGTGCCGATGGATGAAGCGCTGGCGCTGGTCGCGCTTGATTTTAGCGGGCGCGGCCTGCTGGTCTTTCAGGGCGCGTTTCCAGCCCCAAAAGTCGGGACATTCGACACCGAACTGGTGCCCGAATTTTTGCGGGCACTGGCGCACAATGCAGCAATGACGCTGCATGTGCAGGTGCTTGCCGGGCAGAACACGCACCACATCATCGAAGGCATCTTCAAAGCGCTGGGGCAGGCACTGCGCATGGCCGTCGCTCGCGACCCCCGGCGTGGCGACGACGTTCCAAGCACCAAAGGCATGTTGGAGTAAGCCATGAGCACATTCACGCCCATTACGATTGTCGATTATGGCGCCGGCAATTTGCGCACCGTCCAGCGGGCATTCGAGCACGTTGGCGCCACTGCCAGCATCACCAGCGACCCCGAAGAGGTGCGCCGAGCGCATAAACTCGTGCTACCCGGTGTAGGTGCGTTTGGCAAGGCCATGGAACGTTTGCGTGCTACCCATCTCGATGAAGCCATCATCGAGCGGGTGGCCGACGGTGTGCCCCTGTTGGGCATTTGCCTCGGTCTCCAACTGCTCTTCGACGAAAGCGAAGAGCTGGGGCACCACGAGGGGTTGCACTTGTTGCCGGGGCGTGTCCGTAAATTCGACATCAGCCTGAAAATTCCGCACATCGGCTGGAATGAAATCCGCATTCAGCGCGACCACCCGTTGGTGCATGGCATCGAACCAGGGCAATTTGGCTACTTCGTGCATTCGTTCTATGTCGATCCCGCCGATCCCGACGTGGTGCTTGCCACCAGCGACTACGAAATCGAATTTGCCTGCATCTGTGGGCGTGGCCATGTGATGGGCATTCAGTTTCATCCGGAAAAAAGCCAGGAACTTGGGCTGGCCTTGTTGCGCAATTTCGCCGCATTTGGCGAATGATGCGCCCAAACCAGGACACGATGCGGAGCGAACCTATGGACATCTTTCCAGCAATCGACATTCGACACGGGCGTTGCGTGCGCTTGCTCAAAGGCGACCCCAATGCCGAAACCGTCTATGGCAACGATCCGGTGGCAATGGCAGAACGTTGGGTGCGCGAAGGGGCTGAATGGCTGCATGTCGTCAACCTGGATGGTGCCTTTGGCGAAGCGACGGAAACGGTGGATGCCGTCAAAGCCATCGTGCGGGCGGTTGATATCCCTGTTCAATTCGGTGGCGGCCTGCGAACATTCGACGACATCGCCGAAGCACTCGATTGGGGCGTGGCGCGTGTCGTCCTCGGCACGGTGGCTGTCACCAATCCCGACCTGGTGAGCCGTGCGATTGACACGTTCGGTGCAGCACGTATTGTCGTGGGCATCGATGCTCGCGACCGCACCGTCGCCACCCACGGTTGGCAACAGGAGACCGGGTTGGACATCATCGCGCTGGTGATGCGCATGAAGCAACGCGGCGTCGAACGGATCATCTACACCGACATCACCCGCGATGGCACATTGCAGGGGCCCAATGTGGCTCGTACAGGTGAACTGGCGCATCTGAGCAAACTCCGTGTTATCGCTAGCGGCGGCATTGGCTCGCTCGACCACATTCGCCAAATTCGCTGGATCGAACCCTACGGCGTCGAGGGTGTCATCGTTGGCAAGGCGCTCTACGAAGGCGCGTTTTCGTTGCGCGATGCTCTTGCCATAGCACGTGCCGCCCCTGGTGAAACAACCTCTTCCGCAGAACGAACCAGCGAGGGCTAAGGCATGCTGGCCAAACGCATCATTCCCTGTCTGGACGTGAAAGATGGGCGTGTCGTCAAAGGCGTCAATTTCGTCAATCTGCGCGACGCTGGCGACCCTGTCGAACAGGCCATCGTCTACGACCGCGAACGCGCCGACGAACTTGTGTTCCTCGACATTTCCGCCACGCACGAGGGGCGTGCCATCATGCGCGATGTCGTGCGTCGCGTGGCCGAAAACATCTTCATCCCTTTCACCGTAGGGGGTGGCATTCGCACCGTCGAAGATATGCGCGAGATTCTGGCTGCTGGCGCCGAAAAAATTGCCATCAACAGCGCTGCTGTGCGCCAGCCCGACCTCATCTCGCGCGGGGCAGAACGCTTTGGCAGCCAGTGCATTGTCGTCGCCATCGACGCGCGTAAGCGTCCCGAAGGCTGGTGGGAAGTGGTCATCAGCGGCGGACGCATCCCCACTGGCTTGGATGCTGTGGCGTGGGCGCAGGAAGCCGAGCGCTTAGGCGCGGGCGAAATTTTGCTCACCAGCATGGATGCCGATGGGACCCAGGCAGGCTACGACATTCCACTCACCCGCGCCGTGGCCAATGCCGTCAGCATTCCCGTGATTGCGAGTGGTGGTGCCGGGGCGCCCGAACACTTCTACGAAGCCCTGACGGTTGGTGGAGCGGATGCCGCCCTTGCAGCGTCGCTCTTCCATTATCGCACACTCAGCATTGGCGACGTCAAAGCCTATTTGCGCGAACGGGGCGTTGTGGTGCGGCCATGACATCACCCGTCTTCGAGCGCATTTACGCCATGGTATGCCGTATCCCGTATGGGCGTGTTGCCTCTTATGGGCTGATGAGTCGCTTGGTCTTTGGACATGCGCGTGGCGCGCGGACCGTCGGGTGGGCGCTGGCAGCCCTCCCCGAAGAGGAGATAGACCATGTTCCTTGGTGGCGTGTCATCAATGCCCAAGGGCGTATCAGCAACACGCGTGCCGACCACGGAGCCGCCGAACAGCGCCGCCGCCTCGAAGCCGAAGGAGTGCACTTCGACGAGCAAGGCTATGTGGACTGGGAACGGTTTGGGTGGGAACCCGAGCCAACGCTCTTTTTGGAAGAGGGAACATTGAAAAAAGCCGATGGGGAACGTTTAGATACGTAGCACCTGACTTTCTCCGATGCGCATCCACGACAGAATACGAGCAAAAGTCTATGCCCGAACAACGCTTTGTACCGCTTGACCAATTGGCGTGGGACGATCGCGGGCTTGTGCCTGTCGTCGTTCAGGACGCCGACACAGGTGAGGTATTGATGGTCGCGTGGGCCAACCGAGCGGCCATCGAACGGACCCAAGCCACCGGGTTGGCACACTTTTGGAGCCGGAGCCGCCGCGAACTCTGGCAGAAGGGGGCCACGAGTGGCAATCTGCTCCACGTGGTCGAGATTCGCGTGGATTGCGACGCCGATACGCTGCTTTACCGTGTTCGGCCTGCGGGGCCGGCATGCCACACTGGCGAGCGTTCCTGTTTCTTTCGTACACTTGCCGACGGCTGAATCTATGCTTTGACAGAATGACAAAGCACCTTAGACTGCTGAACATGCGAGCCTTGATAGGAGCGAAGTGGTGAACGACACCAATATCCTGATGCAACTCGAAGCTGTCATTCGGCAGCGGAAGACCGAGCGCCCCGACGGTTCATACACCACCAAACTCTTCGATGGCGGGCTGGATCGCATTCTCAAAAAAATTGGCGAAGAAGCTGGTGAAGTCATCATCGCTAGCAAAAATGCCGACCCCAACGAAATCATCTACGAAAGTGCCGACCTGATGTACCATTTGCTTGTCATGCTGGCGTATCATGATATCTCCTGGCAGGAGATCGAAAACGAATTGCAACGACGTTTTGGCAACCGACCCCATTGAGGCGAAGCAATGATTCGACGAGCGTTACTCAGTGTCTCCGATAAACGCGGCTTGGTGGAATTGGCAACCGCCTTGCGTGAATTAGGCATCGAATTGATTAGCACGGATGGGACGGCACGCCTGTTGCAGGAAAACGGTATCCCCGTAACACCCATCGAAGCCGTCACCGGTATGCCCGAAATTTTAGGCGGACGTGTCAAAACGCTGCACCCGATGATTCATGGTGGTTTGCTGGCACGCCGCGACCGCCCAGAAGATGTGGAAGATATGCACCGACACGCGATCGTAGGGATCGACCTGGTTGTGGTCAATTTGTACCCGTTCGAGGCGACCGTCGCCCGCGATGATGTGACCGTCGAGGAAGCCATCGAGCAAATCGACATTGGTGGGGTGACGCTGCTGCGTGCCGCCGCGAAAAATTATCGCTACGTCACCGTGGTGAGCGACCCTGACGATTATCCCGCGCTGATTGACGCTTTGCGTGCACACCACCGCCAGGTGCCCGAAGCCATGCGAGCAGCTTTTGCCGTCAAAGCGTTCCGCCAAACAGCACTCTACGATGCCATGATTAGCGACTGGCTGGCAGACCACTTGGAAACGGATGTTGCCCCCTTCCCCGACGTTTTGCCGTTCGGGGCGCGGAAAGCCACAGACCTGCGCTACGGCGAAAATCCCCACCAGCAAGGCGCCTTGTATCGTGTGCCCAACGCAGGGGGGCTGGCGCACGCCGAGCAGTTGCAAGGCAAGGGCATGAGTTATACCAACTGGCTCGATGCCGAAGGCGCATGGCTGGCTGTTCAGCAATTCGAGACGCCGGCCGTTGTCATCGTCAAACATGCGTCGCCGTGTGGCATCGCCACCCACCCCGACTTGGTGCAGGCCTATCGTCACGCATTGGCGTCCGATCCGGTGAGTGCCTTTGGTGGCATTGTGGCGGTCAACCGCCCGGTGGATAAGGCACTGGCTGAGGCGATGGACGACCTCTTCATCGAGGTCTTGCTGGCGCCAGAAATCACACCTGAAGCGCGCGAGCATCTGGCGAAGAAAAAGAATCGCCGCGTGCTAGTGGTGCCACCTTTGCGTGTCCCCTATGTGGAAACGCGCAGCATTCCTGGGGGCTTCATCCGTCAAACCCCAGATGCTATCGAAGCGCCTGTGGCCATGCAGTGTGTCACCACACGCGAACCGACCGATGAAGAACGTGCGACCCTTGACTTTGCATGGCGGGCCTGCCTGGCGGTCAAGAGCAACGCCATCGTGCTGGCGCGTGCGATCGAAGGGGGTTTTGCAACTGTGGGCATTGGCACGGGGCAACCCAGCCGTGTGGATGCGGTGCGTTTGGCGGTTCGCAAAGCCGGCGAGCAAGCGGTTGGCGCCGTGATGGCCTCGGATGCCTTCTTCCCCTTCCCTGATGGCGTGGAAGTGGCTGCCGAAGCCGGTGTGACGGCCGTCATTCAGCCTGGTGGCTCACGACGTGATGCCGAGGTCATCGAAACGGCAAACCGGTATCAGATGGCAATGGTTCTCACAGGAGTGCGCCATTTCCGGCATTGATGTGTGAGTGTGTCGAACAAGGCGGGTGTATGCATCATCAGGAAGATCGGTCTTCCAAAAACGAATCGACAGCTTCACATGAGGCGTTCGATGAGCAAATTCCGCCAGATCTCTTTCGCCATGTGCCATTTTTGGCACCATTGAACGAGGAGCAGCGGCGGGCATTAGCGGCGCAATCGCTCTTGCGACATTACGCACCGGGAGAAATGATTATTCGAGAAGGGGCGCTCGGCCATTCGTTTTTCATCATCGAGTCCGGAAACGTTATTGTCACCAAGCAAATCGAAGGTGGCGAAGTCGAAATGGGGTCTTATGGGCCGGGCGCCTTCTTTGGCGAAATGGCGCTTATTCAGGATGCACCGCGCTCGGCTTCGATTCGTGCTGAAACAGTGGTGCGTGCCATCGAAATCTCGCGCGAAGGCTTTGAATCCGTCGTCATGCAGAACCCCGCGGTCATACTGGCGGTGATGCGGGAACTCAGCCAACGCTTGCGTCATACCGATCAAAACATGATCGAGTATCTCGTGCACAAAAACGAAGCATTGCGCCAGGCGCAAGAAGAAATCAAACGCAGTTATGATGCCACATTGATCGCGCTTTCATCTGCACTGGATCTGCGCGATACAGCCACCGAAGGCCATTCGATTCGTGTCGCCAAAATTGCTCTTGAAATTGGCAAAGAGGTGGGCCTTTCGGATGAAGATTTGGAAATTCTGTGGCGAGGAGCACTTTTGCACGATATCGGCAAGATTGGTGTTCCTGACAGAATTTTGCATAAATCTGGGGCGCTCACTGAACGGGAATGGAAAATCATGCGCCAGCATACCATTTGGGGCGCAGCAATTTTGCAGCATGTTCCGTTTTTGGCGCCGAGCATTCCTGTTGTCAAGTACCACCATGAGAACTGGGATGGGTCGGGCTATCCCGAAGGCTTGAAGGGGGAGGAGATCCCGCTGATAGCACGTATTTTCATGGTGGCCGATACATACGATGCCATTACGAGCGATCGTCCGTATCAACGCGGCCGTCCCCCGGAAGAAGCATTACGGATTATTCGTGAACAATCAGGCAAACGTTTTGACCCCGCCATCGTCGAAGCATTCGAACGTGCGTTTGAGCGTGTCAAGGCAATCCACTAGCCTGTTTTCTTTTCCACTGTTTTGTCTCCCCTGTTCCACTGTCGAACGTCGAACCAAATCTCACCCGCTCCTGTACTTGACAAACTTACTCAACTTTGTTACAGTTGGGGTGATTGACATCATTGACGATGTGGCCATCGAATGAAGTTTTCCCGAAGAAACAAACGGAGGCACAGAACGACCATGAGCGAACAAGCAGTCCTCGAAATCAAGAACCTGCATGTGAGTGTCGATGACAACGAAATCCTCAAAGGTGTGACACTGACCATTCGCGAGGGTGAAGTCCACGCGATGATGGGCCCGAATGGGTCAGGGAAGAGTACGTTGGCCTATACGATTGCTGGGCATCCCAAATACGAAGTCACCGAAGGCGAAATCCTCTTCAATGGCGAAAACGTCCTCGAAATGGAAGCCGATGAGCGCAGCAAAGTTGGGCTTTTCCTGGCTTTCCAGTACCCCGTAGCGATTCCCGGTGTCACGATGGCGAATTTCCTGCGCATGGCCATCAACGCCCATCGCGAAGCCCGAGGTGAGCCCCCCATTACGCCCGTCGAATTCCGCAAGATGCTGCTCGAAAAGATGGAAATGCTTGGCATCGACCGCTCGTTTGCCGGTCGCTATCTGAACGAAGGCTTCTCCGGTGGGGAGAAGAAGCGTGCCGAAATTCTGCAAATGGCGGTATTGGAGCCCAAAATCGCCATTCTGGATGAAACCGACTCAGGCTTGGACATCGACGCCCTGCGTGTGGTGAGTGAAGGGGTCAACAAGCTGAAAGACCAGCTGGGCATGGGTGTGCTTGTCATCACGCACTATCAGCGCATCCTCAATTACATCAAGCCCGACTTCGTGCATGTGCTCGTCGATGGCCGCATCATTGCGGAAGGTGGCCCTGAACTGGCACAGCAGCTCGAAGAAAAGGGGTACGACTGGGTTCGCGAGGAACTCGCAAAGGAGGCATAACCGATGGCTTTGGATGAACGCCAGCAAATCGAACTGATCAACAAAGAATACGCCGAAAAATACGGCTTCCACGATCCCGAAAAGTACGTCTTCAAGGCGCGCAAGGGGCTTTCGCGTGAAGTCGTGGAAGAAATCTCCTGGATGAAGGGCGAGCCCGACTGGATGCGTGAATTCCGCCTGCGGGCACTCGAAATCTTCTGGAAGAAGCCCATGCCAACCTGGGGCGCCGACCTTTCGGGAATCGATTTCGACGATATCTACTACTACATCAAGCCCGCTGAAAAACAAGCACGTTCGTGGGATGATGTCCCCGAGGAAATCAAACGTACCTTCGATCGCCTTGGTATTCCCGAAGCCGAGCAGAAGTTCCTGGCGGGTGTTGGTGCCCAGTACGAGTCGGAAGTCGTCTATCACAACATCAAGAAAGAATTGGAACGCCAGGGCGTCATCTTCCTGGACACCGATACGGCGCTGAAAGAGTACCCAGATCTCTTCAAGGAATACTTTGGCACTGTTGTCCCCCCATCGGACAACAAGTTTGCAGCACTCAACAGTGCTGTCTGGTCGGGTGGCTCATTCATCTACGTGCCGCCCGGTGTGCGTGTGGAAATGCCCTTGCAGGCCTACTTCCGTATCAATGCGCAGAACATGGGGCAGTTCGAACGCACGCTCATCATCGCCGACGAAGGCTCATACGTCCACTACGTGGAAGGCTGCACCGCGCCCATCTATACGACCGATTCGCTGCATAGCGCCGTGGTCGAAATCATCGTCAAGAAGGGTGCCCGCGTGCGCTATACCACTATTCAGAACTGGTCGACCAATGTGTACAACCTGGTGACCAAACGGGCTGTGGCGTACGAAGATGCCACCATGGAATGGGTGGATGGCAACATCGGCTCGAAAGTGACCATGAAGTACCCCGCCATCTACATGATGGGCAAGGGGGCGCACGGTGAAGTGCTTTCGATTGCGTTCGCTGGCCGTGGTCAACACCAGGACGCGGGTGCAAAAGCGGTGCACGCCGCCCCCTACACCACTAGCAACATCACCAGCAAGTCGATCTCCAAGGATGGGGGGCGTGCTGGCTATCGCGGGCTGGTGCAAATCTATCCGGGCGCGCATCACAGCAAGAGCAACGTCGTCTGCGACGCACTCATCCTCGACCCCGAAAGCCGCTCGGATACGTATCCTTACATCGACATTCGCGAAGACGATGTCAGCGTTGGGCACGAGGCCACGGTCTCGAAGGTGGGTGAAGAACAGCTCTTCTACCTCATGAGCCGTGGGTTGAGCGAAGCCGACGCACTCAACATGATTGTTTCGGGCTTCATCGAACCCATCGTCAAAGAACTGCCGATGGAATACGCGGTCGAAATGAACCGCCTCATCCAACTCGAAATGGAAGGCTCGGTCGGCTAAGCCCGCGAGCGCGACACGAGGGCTGGCAACATCGCTTTGCTGGCCCTCTTCCTGTGAAATGAAACCAACGCACCGCCGACGAGGCGAGAACTTTGTGCATGTGGAGGACGAAACCGTGACCGAGAAAACTCTGGCATTCGAGGCATTGAGCCGCGAAGCCGTCGAAGCGCTGAGCGCTCACTTTGGTGAACCCGATTGGCTGCGCCAGCGCCGTCTAGATGCCTGGCGGCTCTTTTTGGATACTCCCTGGCCGAGCAATCAGAAAGATGAAGAATGGCGCAAAATCGATACCGACCTGTTGGTGAAGACCGTGCAGAGCCTGCACCTGGTCTCGCCGGACAGTGAAACCGTGACCGCCACAACGGATTTGCCCGAAAAATTGCAAGGCATTCTGCGTGAAGCCGACCGGCGCTCGGCACTGCTGGTGCGCCGCGAAGGGGGGCTTGTCTTTGCCGATGTGAACGACGACTTGCGCGCACAAGGCGTCATCGTCGCTGACTTGCTGACCGCCGTGCGTGAACACGGCGACGTGTTGGAACCCCACCTAGCGCAAATTGTGCGTGCCGACGAAGACAAGTTCAAGGCACTGCATACGGCGTTGCTCAGTGGTGGCTTTGTGGTCTTTGTCCCGAAGAACGTCGCTGTCGAAAAACCCATCCAGCTGGTGCACTGGCTCGACGAAGCGGGAACGCTGGTTTTCCCCCATGTGCTGTTGATAGCCGAAGCCAACAGCGCTGTCACTGTGCTGGATGAATACCTGAGCAACGATTTGCCCGATGTCGCATTTGTGACAGGGGCCATCGAAATCGTGGCCGGTGACAATGCCCAGGTGAATTACCTCAACGTGCAAAACTGGGGGAAGAACGTTTACCATCTGGCATCACAGCGTGCCCGCATGGGGCGCAACACCATGGTGAACTGGAGCAGTGGGCAACTGGGTGGCTCGTTGACCCGCTTCGAAACCGAAGTCTGGCTGGAAGGTGATGGAGGCATGGCCTACCTGAACGGGATTTACTTCCCGACAGGTGAACAGTACATGGCCAACCATACGTTGCAACGCCATATCGCCACCCATTGCAGTAGCGACCTGCTCTACAAGGGGGCTTTGCTTGGCAATGCTCATACCGTCTACCGTGGGTTGATCAAGGTCGAGAAGGGGGCACAGCAAACCGACGCCTACCAGGCCAACCGCAACCTGGTGCTCAGCCCACAGGCGCACGCCGACAGCATTCCCATGCTCGAAATCGAAGCCAACGATGTACGCTGTACACACGGGGCGACCATCAGCCAGCTGGATGAGGAAGAACTCTTCTACCTCATGGCGCGTGGGATTCCACGCAAAGAAGCGACCAACTTGATCGTGGATGGTTTCTTCGCACCAGTGATTGACCGCATCCCGTTGCGCACTGTGCGCGACCGCCTGAAAACGGTCATTCACGAGCGGATGGAAAACGCCTGAGTCATCACACAGGGGCGCCCAACCAGGCGTCCCTGTTCGACTTTTAGGGGGGATGGCGGTATCATAAAGCACATCTGAACAGGCAAAATACCGCATTCCCGCGATGTCATGAATCGCCAGGAACAACTTGAACTGATTCTTGATCATTTTGAATGTCCGCGCTTCCGCGGACGCCTCGACGGCGCGCCGATTGTCATGCAGGGGCGCAACCCGGCATGTGGTGACCGCGTGAGCGTTTTCGTCGAGCTGGATGCCAGCCAGCAATACGTAGCCCGCATGACCTGGGAAGGCGAAGGGTGCACGATTAGCCAGGCATCTGCATCACTTACGGCCGAACTGGTGCAGGGAAAACGTGTAGAAGAAGTGTTGAGGTTGGACAGCCGCGATTTAGCAGCCTATTTTGGCGATGATGTTGTATCGGCGCGTTTACGATGTGTTATGTTACCACTTTACACGTTGCGTGTCGCGTTACGGACATCGCTCAACGAAACATTAGCAGCCAAAGAAGCCGAATGGGCACAGTTTCACCAAGACCTTGAGTAGAGAAGCGGGGCGGAATCATGTACAACATTGAAGCCATTCGACAACAGTTTCCTGTTTTGCAACGGCGCGTGCATGGCAAACCGCTTGTGTATCTCGACAGCGCAGCCACATCGCAGAAGCCACTGGCTGTCATCGAAGCCATGGACCGCTATTATCGCGAATACAACGCGAATGTGCACCGTGGGGTGCACACGCTGAGCGAAGAAGCCACCGCCGCCTATGAAGGCGCTCGCAAGCGCATTGCCCGGTTCATCAATGCACGTAGCCCGCGTGAACTAATTTACACGCGCAATGCGACCGAAGCCATCAACCTGGTTGCGGCAACGTGGGGGCGTACCAATTTGACGCCCAACGATGCTGTGCTCATCACGGAGATGGAACATCATTCCAACATTGTGCCGTGGCAGTTGTTGCGCGACCAGATTGGATTCGAATTGCGTGTCGTGCCCGTCACCGATGATGGCTATCTGGATATGGAGGCTTTCGACCGCTTGCTAGATGAGCGTGTCAAACTGGTGGCGGTGACGCACATGAGCAACGTGCTGGGGACTATCAACCCCATCGCAGAGATTGCTCGCAAGGCGCATGCTGTTGGTGCGCTGGTGCTGGTGGATGGTGCGCAAAGTGTGCCGCATATGCCGGTGGATGTGCAGGCGCTGGATATCGATTTCCTGGCATTCAGCGCCCACAAGATGGCCGGCCCTACAGGCATTGGCGCGCTCTGGGCACGCCGCGACCTGTTGGAAGCCATGCCCCCCTACATGGGCGGCGGCGACATGATTGCGCTTGTGACCCTTGAACGTTCCACCTGGGCAGATTTGCCGTACAAATTCGAAGCCGGGACACCTGCGATTGCCGAAGCAGTGGGGTTTGGGGCAGCGGTTGACTTTTTGAGTGCGTTGGGCATGGAAAACATCCGTGCGCACGAAATCGAAATCACAGAATATGCCCTGGAAGCCCTGAGCGAAGTCCCCGGCTTGCGCTTACTTGGCCCACGCAAAGCAGCCGACAAAGGTGGCGTCGCTGCCTTCGTGCTGGATGGTGTACACCCGCACGATATCGCTTCGATTCTGGATGCGGAAGGCGTGGCTGTGCGTGCCGGGCATCACTGTGCTCAACCGCTCATGCAGCGGTACAACGTGCCCGCCACTACACGCGCCAGTTTTTATGTGTACACCACACGCGAAGAAATCGATCGTTTGGTTGAAGCGTTGCACGTAGTGCGCAAGGTGTTTGCGTAAGAAGAGTGGCAGAGGAGTGAACAACGATGCTCGACTTCTACCGCGAATTCATTCTCGACCATTATCGGCATCCTCGCAACAAGGGGGAATTACCAGACGCTGATATCTCACACGAGGAACATAACCCCGTATGTGGTGACCGCATCCACATGGATATCAAGCTGGAAAATGACCATATCGCCGACATCAAATGGCATGGCGAAGGGTGTACCATCAGCCAAGCGTCGGCGTCTATTTTGTCGGAGATGGTCAAAGGCAAGTCAGTCGAAGAGGTGCGCCATCTGAGCAAGGAGGAATTGTTGGAGCAGTTGGGGATGGAAACTCTCACACCGGCGCGTATCAAGTGCGCTTTGCTGAGCCTGAAAGTGCTCAAAGCCGGGCTCTATGGCCTGACATCGTGGCCGGATGAAGAAGATGAATGGAACTAACCAAACGGAGCAGTCAACGATGAGCGAATTCGTGACCGTTGCCAACGTGGACGATATTCCACTGGGGCATGCCAAAGTTGTCCATGTGGGTACGAAGCGCTTGGCGATTGCCCATTGCGAAGATGGGTTTTTCGCTATCGACGACATGTGCACACACGATGGTGGACCGCTTGGCGAGGGAAAATTGCACGGGTGTGCCGTTGAATGTCCTCGCCATGGCGCACAATTCGATGTGCGCAGTGGACAAGCAATCAAATTCCCAGCCGTGATGCCTGTCAACACGTATGAAGTACGTGTGGTGGGCGATGAAGTACAAGTGAAAGTGCCGTAAGCAAGGGATGAAGAAGGAGCGACCCAATGAGTGAAGAAACTCGCAACGAACGAACCCAGCCAACGCAGGAATCGTCGAATGTGACGCCTGAGCAACTGGCTGAGGCTATTCGTGAAAACTTGCGTCAGGTAGTCGATCCCGAAATCGGGCTCGACCTGGTAACCCTGGGGTTGATCAAGCACATCTTGGTGGAAGACAATCGCGTCGAGATGCACATGCTGCTGACGACACCATTCTGCCCCTATGCGCCCTGGTTGGTGCAACAAGCCAAAGAAAAAATTGCCCAGGTGGTGCCCGATCGCGAGGTGCATGTCGAAGTGTTGCCTGAGCCGTGGGACCCCAGCATGATGGAAGACCCCGGTTTGCTGGGATTTGGCCCTGGCATGGAATGGTGAAAAGTTGACAAAGATGCTTGTTTTGGTCATACTTTGAACTATGATGAGCCAAAAGAGAGCCTTCCACACCAACCAAAGATGCATCTGTATCAGGCGGGGGCGTTAGCCACCGCCTGGTAAACGCCGGTTCGCCTTCCGAGGCCGACGGCGGCTAACGCTCCCGCAGTTCGACACTTCTCATGTGAGGAGTGGCTGACTGTTGGAGCGCACTCTCTTCGGAGAGTGGGGTGTATTGCCCAAGCCACCGTCGGCCTTTTTGCATGTCCACTCATACGTCGTTGTGTTGTCCTCACGGTGCAATGAAGCTCCTATTTTCGAGAGAGGTGGATTGCGTCGTGAGGACAGCCCAAAGACGTGCGGCTGTATCGTGTGCGAGAGCATCAACCAATCACAGACAGGAGGAAGTCGGTATGGCTGAAAAGACGATTGAAGAACGCGGCTACGCTGTGCCGGATGTATTGGTTTCGACCGAGTGGGTTGCGCAGCACCTGGATGATCCCAATGTGCGCATTGTCGAAAGTGATGAAGATGTATTGCTGTACGACTTGGGGCATATTCCTGGCGCCGTCAAAATCGATTGGCACACCGATTTGCAGCACCCCGTCATCCGCGATTATCTGACCGAAGAGCAATTTGCCCAACTGATGCGTGAAAAAGGGATCAGCAATGATACGCTGGTCGTCTTCTACGGCGACAAAAACAACTGGTGGGCATGCTACGCGTTCTGGGTGTTCCAGTTGTTTGGACATACGAACGCCAAAATCATGGATGGTGGACGCCAGAAGTGGATTGACGAAGGGCGCCCATTGACGCGCGAAGTGCCATCCTATCCGCCGACGGATTACAAAGTGCCACAGCGGAACGATGAACCATGGCGTGTCTTCCGACAATATGTGCAGCAGTTCATCGAGCGAGAGGATGCACAGCTCGTGGATGTGCGCTCACCGCAGGAATACACCGGCGAAAAATTGCACATGCCCGATTATCCGCAAGAAGGAGCACTGCGTGGTGGGCACATCCCCAAGGCAAAGAACATCCCGTGGTCGCGTGCGGTCAACCCGGATGGTACGTTCAAGAGTGCCGAAGAACTGCGCCAGATTTACATCGAAGAACAGGGGCTCGATCCCACCAAAGAAACCATTGCCTATTGCCGCATTGGTGAGCGTAGTAGTCATACCTGGTTCGTGTTGAAATACCTGCTTGGTTTCCAAAACGTGCGCAACTATGACGGTTCGTGGACCGAATGGGGCAACCTGGTACGTGCTCCCATTGAAAAACCATAATTTCTGATACGTTGGCTTGGGGGCGGCATGCGCCGCCCCTTCACCAAAAAAACAATGCAAAAGGAGGATATGGTTCGATGGCTATCGTGTATGTTCCAACCCCGTTGCGTCGTCTAACTGGTGGGCAGGCACGTGTGGAAGTGCAGGCCAGCACCATCCGCGACCTGGTGGAAGCCCTGGAAGCGCAGTACCCAGGGGTAAAAGCCCGCCTTGTGGATGAAGACCGTGGCGAAATCAAGCGCTTCATCAATGTGTTCGTCAATGGCGAAGAAATTCGTGCGTTGCAGGGGGAAGATACCCCCCTGGGCGAAAATGACGAGGTGAGCATCATTCCGGCAATGGCCGGCGGGCAATAATCAATTGGGGAAATAGCGGCCAATGGTGTCCGCTCGCGTGGTGTTGACCTATTTTCGATTGACAGGAGGGTATCGTGAGCGACCGACTGACCCGCGAGCAATTTTTGCAACGCGTCAAACAAGAGATCAAAGAAATCAATGTTTCGACGTTGCGCGAATGGCTGGAACGTGGCGAGCCCATTCGCCTGATAGACGTGCGCGAACTTGACGAATTCGAGCAAGGGTACATCCCTGGCGCGACATTCATACCGCGTGGACATCTCGAATGGCGTATCGAGGAAGTCGAACCTGACCGCGAAGCACCCATTGTGCTCTACTGCGCAGGGGGGGTACGTTCGGCGTTCGCCGCCAAAACGCTCAAAGAGATGGGCTATCAAAATGTCTTTTCGCTGGCCGGTGGTTTTGGTGCGTGGAAGAGCCAGGGGCTGCGCTTCGAGGTGCCTCGCATCTTCTCGTCGGAGCAGCGCATCCGCTATTCGCGGCATATCCTCATCCCGGAAGTGGGCGAAGAAGGACAGTGGAAGCTGCTCGACGCCAAAGTGCTACTCGTTGGCGCCGGCGGGTTGGGATCGCCAGCAGCGCTTTACCTGGCAGCGGCCGGTGTGGGAACGCTGGGTATTGTCGATTTCGATGTGGTGGATTTGAGCAACCTGCAACGCCAGATTTTGCATGGTGTGGATGATATTGGCCGCCCCAAGGTGGAATCGGCGGCGGAGACAATTGCGTCCATCAACCCGGATGTCAAGGTGATTCCCTATCGCGAGCCGTTGACCAGCGACAATATCATGGACATCATCGAGGACTACGATATTGTGGTCAATGGCTCGGACAACTTCCCGACACGCTACCTGGTAAACGATGCCTGTGTGATGGCGGGCAAGCCACTGGTGGATGGTTCCATCTTCCAGTTCGAAGGCCAGGTCACAGTGTTCAAGGCCGACGAAGGGCCGTGCTACCGCTGTCTGTTCCCAACCCCGCCACCACCAGGTGAAGTGCCATCGTGCGCCGAAGGTGGGGTGTTGGGTGTTCTGCCCGGCATTATCGGCAGCCTGCAAGCCATGGAGACCATCAAACTCATTCTGGGTATCGGCGAGCCACTCATTGGGCGCTTGTTGCTGTACGATGCCCTAGCCGGTCAGTTCCACCAGGTACGCCTGCGCAAGAATTCCAAGTGCCCAGTGTGTGGTGAATCGCCCACCATTACCGAATTGATTGACTACGAAGAATTTTGTGGCGTCCCCTTCCCTCGCCACGAGGAAGAAGAGAAAATCGCGGAACCTGCTGAGGTGCACTGATGGTCGCGCGGCAACCAATGTCGGAAGCCATCTTGTTCGAGGATAGCTGCACCGCGTTTCGAGACGTGGGGCAGCGTGGGGCGCACCTGCAACAGCCGGTGAGCATCCTCGATCATGTTGGCGAAACGCCGTTGTTGCGGTTGCACCACCTGGCTGCCGATTTGCCGCCCACGGTTGAAGTATACGCCAAAGCCGAATGGTTCAACCCGGGTGGGTCGGTCAAAGACCGTGCTGCGCTGCATATCATCGAAAGCGCCGAGCGGAGTGGCGATCTGACACCCGACAAAATGCTCATCGACAGCACCAGCGGCAATACGGGGATTGCCTACGCATGGATTGGGGCGGTCAAAGGGTATCGTGTCACGCTGGTGATGCCCGAAAATGTGAGTGAGGAACGCAAACGCATTTTGCGAGCCTATGGCGCCGAGCTGATTTTCAGCGACCCACTCGAAGGGTCGGATGGTGCGATTCGCCTGGTGCGCGAGATTGTCGCCCAAGACCCAAACCGCTACTACTACGCCGACCAGTACAACAATCCGGCCAACTGGCGGGCGCACTTTTGCCACACAGGTCCTGAAATCTGGGCACAGACCGGTGGGCGCATTACGCACTTTGTGGCAGGCGTTGGCACCAGTGGAACGCTCGTGGGAACGGCACGATTTTTGCGCCGTGTGAACCCGAATGTGCGTGTGGTGGCGGTCGAGCCGGAAGACGAACTGGCCGTCATCGAAGGATTGAAGCACCTCGAAACAGCCATCGTGCCAGGCATTTATGACCCCAGCGTGGTTGATGAAACGCGCTACGTCTCACCGGCGGATGCCTACGAGACGACTATCCGTCTGGCGCGTGAAGAGGGCTGGTTCGTTGGATTTAGTGCGGGAGCAGCGATCTATGCGGCGTTGCAAGTGGCTCGCACATTGGACGAAGGCGTTGTCGTGACGGTGTTGCCGGATGGTGGTGCCAAGTATCTGAGCCTGCTGCGCTAGACTGGCAGTGCTGCCTTGGCTTGAAATGCGACAGCGAGGGGCGAGACACAGCGTGTGTGTCGCCCCTCTTTGGTTGCTAGACCGTATGCGGGCTGAACAGCGATGAAGAAAATTGACGCTTCCCCCCCTTCTGACTATGCTCACTGTGTCAACAAACCCCCGTCAGGAGCCTATGAACGCACAGCAAACACAGCGACTTTCCGGACTTGTAGGTGCTCTTTTGATGGCGTTGGCTGGCCTCGTCCTTCTTTTTTCATCGCAGAATGGCCCAACCGAGGTCGTGCTGCGGTGGGAAACGGCCTCGGAAGTACAAACAGCGGGCTATAACCTGTATCGTGCAACAAGTGAAGATGGTCCATTCGAGCAAATCAATGAACGCTTGATTCCCGCCTCGCCTGCGCGGTATACTGGTGGCAAATACGTCTATACCGATACGGGGCTGATTCCCGGCCGGACGTACTACTATCAGCTGGAAGAAGTAGAAACAAGTGGGCAACGTACCCCTGTGGAAGTCATCCCTGTAACGGTCGAACAGTCCTTGTGGGCGCGTCTCCAACCGATTTTGGGTGGTTTTTTGATTGTGCTGAGCATTGGCATTGCCGTTTCGACGTTTCGCGAACGTCAATCAGAAACGGAGTTGCACGCATGACCATGCACCTGTCTCGAACTCATGCGCCACCGCTTCCCACTTCGCCCCCACACGCCGTCACTATTTCGATTGCCAACACACACCTGGAAATTGCCTCGCCACAAAGCAACGTTGTCAGCTGGCTGGGTGAACGCTATGCCGCCTATCGCCGTGAAGCCGTCCCGCAAGCCCGTTTGCTCATCACGCTCGACCCTTCGTTGCCTCCTTTGCCCGAATGGCCTGAGTCGCCCCGTTTCCTGTTCGATGCTCAGGGGGGGCTCTTCTTCGACCATCCGCTCTACCGTGTCGAAAGCGACTGGCAACGGCGGCATGTCTTTTTGCATGCGACGGCGCACGTGCCACGCTACAACCTCGTGTATCTCATTCGCGCGTTGTTCGCCATCCTGCTGGCCGACCACGGTGGTCTGCTCTTGCACGGGGCCGGCTTGGTGCGCCATGATCGGGCATATCTTTTCTTGGGCCCGTCTGGCGCAGGCAAGACAACGGTCTCGCGGCTTTCGTACGAAAATGGCAAGGCTGAGATTCTGAACGATGACTTGGTCGCACTGTTGTCGGATGGAGACCAGTGGATAGCGCATGCCACGCCTTTCCACAACCCCTCACAAGCTCCCGTTGCCTTGCACCCACGCTCGGCTCCGCTGCGCGGACTCTACAAACTGGTGCAAGCTCCGCATGTTGCAGTAACGCCCCTTGCATTAGGACAGGCGTTGGCCGTATTGAGTGCATCTGTGGTCGTTGCGATGGGCGATGAACGCCGCGCCCCACGTTTGCTGGAACGATTGGCGCTTTTGCAGGTGGCACACCCGCTGATGGAATTGCGCTTCACCCGCTCTACCACGTTCTGGAACGTCGTTGAGTAAGCGTCGGAATCATCTTTGCCATTGCCAGCCTGCGCATGAGAATGGTATACTCGCTGTATGACAACCTTGCGCATGCCTTTCCCTCAACTGCATACCGAAACGCGCGAAACATGGCTGGCCGCTGGTGAACACGCCTGTGCACAAGGTGATTTGAAAACCGCGCGCCGATATGCCGTGCGCGTGCTGGCAAGAGACCCCAATTGCATCGAAGCGCTTTGCCTGTACGCACGTGCTGCTCCCTCGCCCGAATCCGCTCAGCAGGCGCTTGCCCGTGCCGCGCAACTCGATCCTACCCATCCCGCTGTCAGAAACACGCGCCGTGCCATCTGGCGCACACCACGCCTGTGGCCGTCAGCCTGGCGTACGCGAGCCTGGCTTGGTGTTCTGATTGTGTTGGCGCTTCTGCTCGCGGGTGGGTGGATATGGCGGGCGCGCCTGTCTCCCCCCGAAGACCCGCTGGTGGTGGCTGTCCGCCAGGCGCGGATGGCGTGGGATGCTGGCGACCACGTCGGTGCAGCGCGTTTTCTGGAAGAAGCGGTTGCGCGTGCCCCTGATGACGCTCGCCTGGTGGATTGGCTGGCACAAGAGTACCTGACGCTGGCAACTACCGCGCTACATGCCAACCAGCCTGAACAGGCCCTTCCCTATCTCCAAAAAGCCCTGGCTTTGCGGCCTGATGAACCGGCCATTGTGCGTGAGCATGAAGCCTTGCGCACCTACCTGGCAGGGCGCGAAGCCTTTCGTGCGCGCCATTGGGAGCAAGCGTTTGCACATCTGTGGCCGCTCTACCAGCTCGATCCGGCCTATCTGGATACCGCTGAGATGCTGCAAACGGTCATGCTAGCACGTGCCGAAGCTGCTAGCATGAAGCAGGCCACTGCCCAATTGGCGTTCCACCGTGCCCGTCTGGCACAACCTGGTCGTGCGGCACGCGCTGCTATCGAACCGGGGGGGCCCGCATCGCAACCGGGGCAGAACACAGCGGCGGCTGGCTTACCATCATTGGAACCAGTGTGGGACAAGCGTATCGTGGTGGATATCAGCGAACAGCGCATGTACGTGTACGAAAACGGGAAACTAAAATGGTCGTGGAAAGCCAGCACGGGCGAACCAGGGCGCCCAACCGTTCCTGGTGAGTACCGTGTGCAAAGCAAAATCCTCAATGCCCGAAGCAACGTCTGGCGGCTGTGGATGCCCTATTGGCTTGGCATTTATTGGGTTGGGCCTATCGAGAATGGCATTCATGGGCTGCCAGTGAGCGATGATGGGTGGAAGATGTGGGAAGGCTACATCGGAACGCGCGTCACGTATGGCTGTGTGGCCTTGACCGATGAACACGCCCGCCTGTTGTGGGAATGGGCGGACATTGGCACGCCCGTCACGGTGCAGTGGTAGCGGCGCACACTCTGCGTTGCCATTCGACTCGGGCGTGTTCGAGCTCAGGCAGCGAAACAGGGACGGGCAGATTGGCGCTCGCCAGTTCCCACGTAGGCCACTGGTAGGCTGCAACAAGCACATCTCCTGCCGTATTCCCCTTTCGAATGAGTACATCTGCCAGCACATAGGCATGCGCCACATGCACATCCGCGGACGGGTTGATGCCTGGAAGTCCCACCACGTGATAGGGCCACGTTTGCGAGGCCAGCGTACGTTCATTCAGAGCCGGCCACTTGGTACGTCGTTCACAAGCCAATCGCCGATACCTTTCCAGCAGAGGATCGTTGGGAAAGAGCCCGCTTTGTTCCATCAACCAAAGCAGAACTCCCTGGCGTGCCGACGTGAAAAGGCTGGTGGCAGTTCGCTCGAACAGCGTTGGGTGCTGATGGTGCATCCCACGCATGGTGAGCCACCAGAGTATCGATTCTTGCGCGAGGTATGCTGGCGGACGGTCGGTGTACCGTTCCAGCAAGGCAGGCGATGTCACGACAATCTGTGTGCCAACGATGGGCTGGCGCGACGATGGGTGCAAACCATTCGCGTCGGTGGTCAGGGTGATGGCGAGGCGGTCGGAGCTCGTGCGGGCAGAGAAGGGGGTGCCGACGTGTTCTCGAACGATTGTCGCCAGGGATTCTATGTTTTGGGAAAGCAGGCGTGCCAGGTCGGCGTCTGTTTTGCGGTAGAGAAGGCGGAAATGGGGTGTGGTATGGAGAGCCGGCTCACCCCACATTTGCTCGGAAAGAGGGCTGATACGCCATGTTTCCTCGAAGAGACGCAGCCCCAGGCGTTGTGTCGTCGTGAGCAGCGGGGTGGCGCGTGGTGGGGGTGGCGTGTACATCGTTCGTACATCGGCTAGCACAACATCGCGGGTCAGCCACTCGGCGTGTTCGACCGTGCTGGTACGCCACACCGTCTCGACTTTCACCAAATCATCGATACGGGTGGCATGCCATGCCAATGGTGCGTTGGGGTCGAGATGGCGCAACAGATCTTCGATCTGGCGGGTGTTGGCTGCGGCATCGACTTCGCGCATGGTGGTTTGCAGGTCGGCCAGCAGGCGCACTTGCTGCTGCTGGTAGAGGATCCACACAAGCACTGTGGCCCCCAGTAGAAGCCCCCCAAGTGTGAATAGAAGTGATAACCGCTTCCGCGGCGCGTCCGGTGATGGAAGTGGTGGCGTTGGCTCATCGTCGAGCGTGCGCCATTCGAACATACCTACCTCGACTGATGATTCAAGTTGGCATACAGGTGTGCATAAAGTGCCTGCGATGCTTCGACCCCAACAGCCGGGTCGCCTTCCCCTTCGAACTCGATGGTCACCATACTGCATGCGGGGTTGACAAGCGGCAAAATCTGCTCATAGGGGAACGTGGTTTCGTTCCCCGCCCCGTCGAACGCAAAAGTCTTGAAATGCAGGTGGACTGCTCGTGGTGCCAGCCGTGCCCAGCCCTCTTCTCGCTGGTTGGATGGCACATTGCCGGGGTCGAAACAAAGCCCGATTGGGGCTCCGGCGCGTTCGGATGCCGCATCGAGGATGCGGAGCAGGCGTGCTGGTTCGGTACTGATGCCCCAGTGGTTTTCGACCACGAGTTGGCAGGTAGGGTGATGCGTCTGCGCATAGGCTGCCAGGGCTGCCAGGCGTTCTACCACTTGTGCTTCGGTGCTCGCCGGAGCGGTGGCATCGCCCCCCAGCGTGATGCGAAGGCGGGGTGCGCCCAGAATTTCGGTAGCAGCCAGCCCCCAGCGCAGATAGCGTTCCTGCCATGCCCAAACAGTCTCGGAAACGCAAAAATCACTGTTGACCGTCCAGGTTGTACAGCGCACGTTGTTTTCATCGAGCGCCTGACGCACACGGTGCAAATTCTGCTGTGTGTAGCGGAGCAATTCCTCAGGCATGGCGGGGGCTTGCCGGTGGCTGAATGCCGCCAGAATGCTTTGCAGTTGCGCGAGGCGCGATGGTGCAGACGGAGAGGCGTGGCTGGATGGCGTGCGCAGTGCGTGCACCGCAGCGCGTGCCAGTTTGAACATGAGCGCCCGCACGCGCCCAAAGCGGGCAGGCGCAAGCATAAAGTCGTTGAGTTCGACTGCCTGAAACCCAAGCTGCGCTGCTTCGCGGGGGATATCGTGCAGAAAGAGCGCTCCGTCGTAGAAAGGCGCATGCCACGACCACGAGGAGACGGCAAGCGCGTCGGGCGAAGGAAGCGGCATGCTCAATCCTCCTTCACCCGATCGCGGTACGTGCGCATGAATTTGGCGATTTTGGGCTCGATGACATAGCGACAGTAGCCCTGTGTGGGATGACGGCGGTAGTAGTTGTGGTGGTATGGTTCGGCTTCGTAGAATGCGGTTAGTGGCACGATCTCGGTGACAAACGGGCGGTTTCCCCACAACCCGGACGCCTCGGCGGCGGCTTTGGATGCTTCGGCGATGCGGCGTTGTTCCTCATTGTGGTAGAGGATAATCGAGCGATATTGCGGCCCAATATCGTTGCCCTGTCGATTGGGCATGGTGGGGTCGTGAATGTGCCAGAAAATATCGAGCAGCTCGGCATACGTGATGACGGTGGGGTCGTAGGTGATTTGCACCACTTCGGCATGTCCGGTTGTGCCGGTACAGACCTGTTCGTATGTTGGGTTTGGGACATGTCCGCCAGCGTAGCCAGGCACAACGCGCTCAACACCACGCACCATTTGGTACACCGCTTCGAGGCACCAGAAACAGCCCCCACCCAAGGTGGCCTGTTCGTATTGTGTGCTCATGGTTCCTCCTTGTAGGTTTGCACCATTTTCAGAATGGCGTGGTTGACAGCCGCGGGTTCTTCGTGTTGCAGCCAGTGGGTGGCATCGTCGAAGAAGGTGAGTTCACCTTGGTCGCACAGGCCAAGGCTGAGCGTGGCCATTTCGTGTTCCAGAAAAGCATCGCGTTTCCCCCAGAGAATGTGGGTGGGCACACGAACACGCGGCCCGTGTGGCAACCGTGCGGGCGGATGGCGGAAGAGCGCCCGATACCAGTTGATCATCGCCGTCAGTGCGCCCGGTTGTTGCCAGGCATCTACGTAGCGTGCCAGATCTTCCTGGCTGAATGTGCCCGGGCGGCTGCTCTTCACCAGCGCACGCCGACCAGTAGCGAACCCGTTGGCGCGGATCGACCATTCGGGCAAACGGGGGATCTGGAAGAAGAACATGTACCACGATTTGCGCAGTTGTGAGAGATGACGGCGTGCGTAGCGGCGCATGACGCCTGGATGCGGCACATTCAGAATGACCAGCGCATGCAGGCGTTCCGGTGCGCGAAGTGCGGTCCACCAGGCGACGGCAGCGCCCCAGTCGTGCCCGACAACGGTGGCACGGGGATAGCCCAGCTGGTCGAGCAAGCCGAGTACATCGTCGCTGAGGGCGTCTATGTTGTAATCGGCGACGCGAGGGGGTTTTTCGCTCAGGTTGTAGCCGCGCTGGTCGGGGACGATGACGCGGCACCCCTGTGCTGCCAGCACTGGAATTTGGTGCCGCCAGCCGTACCAAAACTCGGGGAAGCCATGCAGTAGCACCACCGGCGTGCCATCTTCGGGGCCGGCAAGAATGGTGTGTAGGCGCACGCCGTTGGTGGTGAGAAAGGTGCAGGGGAAGGGGCATGTATGTGTAGCGGCCATCGTGCAGACTCCTGTCACGTATCATCCTCTGAGTGGCGGCGAAGACGTGCGGCCCGTCGGCGGGCGGCTTCGCGCTGTCCTTCTTCCAAGCCAAAGCGGGCTTCGGCTTTTTGGATGGCGGCGTGGATGGTGGGTGTCCAATCGATCGCGTACAGGTTCGCCAACTTGGTCAGGAAGATGAACGCATCGGCAAGCTCCAGCGCCAACGCGGCACGTTCTTCGTCGCGCTGGCACTCATCCAGCGGTTTCTCGCCTTCCAGGTGAAGCACATGGCGAGCGATTTCGCCCACTTCTTCCATCAGGCGTGCGAGCACTGCCAACGGTGGGTCGTCGGTGAGTCCACGTTGGGCGTCATACTCTCGAAACCAGGCTTGAAAATCGTCGAACGTCAATTTGGTCATGTGGCTGCCCCAGTCGGTCGTATCAGTTGTAGGGTCATGATAGCCGCGATTTGGACAAGAACCGAAAAAGCAATGGCAAGCCAGAGCGTGCTTTCGTACAACAACCCGATGATGGCACTGCCAACGAACCAGGCGAACCCATAAGCGGCGTTGAAGAGCCCGTAAGCGGTACCGCGCTGCTCGACAGGCACCAGATCGGCGACGGCGGCACGCATGATGCTTTCCTGCGCCCCTAGGCCAATGCCCCACAGCACGATCCCAACAAACGCGACCGCCATATTCCCCAGGAAGGCGAGCGGGGCAAAGAAGAGGCTCAGCGTGATGCTGAGTGAAAGCACGCGCAAGCCCAGGCGATCGTAGAGGCGTCCGAAGACGAGGGCGGTGACGGCGTCGGTTGCCATGGCAACGGCGTACATGAGCGGAATCCAGGTGGCGGGCATGAGGTCGGTGCGTTCGAAGTGGAAGGCGAGCAGGGGGAAATCAGCGTACCCGGCGGCGATGAAGATACTGGCGACCAGATAGAGCCAGAAGGTGCGTGGGAGCAGGCGGCGCGAGGATGAGCCGCCCTGGCGGGAAACGCGCATGGTTTCGGGAGCGGGGTAGAGCAACCGAGCGATGAAGATGGCGAGCATTGCGAGCAGGGCCGGGACCACCAGCGCGGCAAAAGCTAGGCGGTAGTTGCCCATGCGTGCCAGAATGCCAGCGACGACGAGCGGCCCCACGAGTGCCCCGATCTGGTCCATGGCTTCATGTAGGCCGAACCCCCAGCCGCGACCTGTCTGCTCGGTTGCATGTGAAAGCAGCGTGTCACGGGCAGGGGTGCGAATGGCTTTGCCGGTGCGTTCCAGCACGATGAGGGCGGCAGCGACTTCCCAGGAATTGGCAAATGCCAGTAGAGGCACAGCCATCAAGTTGAGTGCGTAGCCCACAATGGTGAAGGCCCAGTAGCGGCGTGTGCGGTCGGCAAGATACCCGAACACAAAGCGCAATGTGTAGCCGATGAGTTCTCCCGCTCCGGCGACAATCCCCACAACCCCAGCGCTTGCCCCCAACAGCGCCAGATAAGGGCCGGTAATGCTGCGAGCGCCTTCGTAGGTCATGTCGGCGAACAGGCTGACCAAGCCCAACAGGAGGATGAAGAAAATGGCATGGCGACGACGCATAGCGCGATACTCCTTGTTCGTTCGGGTTGGTTGGCGAGGACGAGCACCCGATGTCGCTGCTGGTGTTGGGTGTAGCCCCTCGGTTGCTGCGCATACACGTCATGGTTGGATAGGAGCGAAGGGACGAGCCAGTTGCTCTTCTGACACCCAATCGGTCAGGATTCTATCGCTTTGCCAACGCGTGTCCAGATGCGTGCGAGGCGCGTGTGAAAGACAAAGCCCGCGTCGCCTTCATCATGACGCGGGCTTTGCCATACGGAGACGAGCCATTAGGAACGAGAGGCGGCATTGCGCCATTTTTCTTCGTTGGGCATCGTGTAGAAGAGGAGAATAATGCCAGCTGTCACGAGTGCTCCAAGAATGTCGAGGCGGCCGGCCACTAGAAAGTGGATGAGCCCCAAAACGGCGATGAGGTCGGAAACAGCAATGACGATGATCGAGCGCTGGACGATGGCTTGAAACACTTCTTCCGTCTCGCGACCTTCGACTGACACACGCAGGCGAGAGGGCGCGAGTGCGAAGGCAACGGTGCCTGCCAGCGCGATAGCCACCACCATGAACACAAGGGCAAGCAGCAGTGACATGCGCTCGTCCGATGCCAGGATGAAACCACTCTCCTGGGGCATGAAAGCGAGCAACTTCAACGCGAAAGCAGCGCCAACGTACACGAGTGTTGCGCCGATGAAGATGAGATGCAAACGCTGAACATGGCGTGCTGCGCGGGCAAACGTTTCTTCGAGCGAGTGGCTGTCAGGTGCAGACATAAGCCTTCCCTCTCCTTCTTCGAAAGCGGTTGTCGTTCTGCTCAGGCGTCTACGCCTGGCAAGGGGAAGCGTTCGCACAACCCTTCTACTTGCCCGGCGATCTCTGCCAGCAATGCGTCATCTTCGTGGTTGAAGAGCACCTTCGCAATCCAATCAGCGATGAAATCCATTTCGGTTTCGGTCATCCCACGGCTGGTGACGGCCGGCGTACCAATACGGATGCCACTCGTGACGAATGGGCTTTCGGGGTCGAAGGGAATCATGTTCTTGTTGACGGTGATATGGACACGTTCAAGCGCTTTCTCGGCGACCTTGCCGGTGATACCAGCGCTGCGCACATCGACGAGCATGAGATGATTGTCGGTGCCACCGCTCACAATGCGCAAACCTGCCTCGGCCAGTTTGTTGGCGAGCCGTTTGGCGTTGCGCACAATTTGTTGCTGGTAGGTTTCGAATTCGGGGCGCAGGGCTTCGCCAAAGGCGACGGCTTTGGCCAGAATGACGTGCATCAGCGGCCCGCCTTGCCCACCAGGGAAAACGGCTTTGTCGATGGCTTTGGCGAAGTCGGCCTGACACATAATCATGCCGCCGCGCGGCCCGCGCAATGTTTTGTGCGTGGTGGTGGTAACGAAGTGGCAATGTGGAATGGGCGAAGGGTGCAATCCCGCGGCCACCAGCCCTGCGATGTGGGCAATATCAGCCATGACGTACGCACCAACTTCGTCGGCAATCGCGCGGATACGGGCAAAGTCAATGATGCGTGGATATGCAGACGCCCCACAGACGATGAGTTTGGGCTTGTGTTCATGGGCCAGGCGTGCCATTTCGTCGTAATCGATGGTTTCGGTTTCGGGATGCACGCCGTAAGAGACGACGTTGTAGAGTTGCCCGCTGAAATTGACGGGGCTTCCGTGGGTCAGATGCCCCCCCTGGTCGAGGCGCATCCCCAGAATGGTATCACCAGGCTTGAGGATGGCCATGTAAACAGCAGCGTTGGCCTGTGAGCCACTGTGCGGTTGCACGTTGACATGTTCGGCGCCAAAAAGTTGCTTGGCGCGTTCCTGTGCCAGACGTTCGGCGCGGTCCACCACTTCGCAGCCGCCATAGTAGCGGCGACCCGGGTAGCCTTCGGCATACTTGTTGGTGAGCACCGACCCCATGGCACGCAGCACAGCGGCGCTCACGTAGTTTTCGCTGGCGATGAGTTCCAGCCCTTTCCGCTGGCGGGCTTGTTCGGCGAGGATGATGTCCCACGCTTCGGGGTCGCTTTCGGCAAGTGGGGCTGATGGTGGTACAAGGGCCTGGCGTTCTTCTGTGAGTGGTACGCTTGGTTTGCTCATACCGAACACTCCTTTTGGGTTTGATTGCATCTGTCTGGCGTGTGATGAGGGCACACCTTCGCCCTGCATGGACGTGCGGTGTCCGTGTGGATTGTAGGCGAAGGTTGCCCTAGATGCGGGGGATTGTCAAGGGCAGAAAGGCTGGTGATGACCCAAAACGTGGTGGGGGATGGGAAGAGAGGAGACGGAGCGTGGAGCCGTCGGTCTGGAAAGAGACGGGTGGATAGCTGAGGTGCTGCGTTTCGGGTGCCACACCGTCACGGCGTTGCTGATGACCGTGGGGTGGGGAGAAGGGGATTGGAACGCCTGGGCCTATGCCGTGCTGGTGTCGGTCGCTTCTCGCGCGTGAGGACTCACGAGGGGGCCTCGGCCGCCGACACGCTGGGGGCAGGGTGGGGCCGCTGGGCC
>WFOS01000078.1 GCA_015487975.1 Ardenticatena sp. | reverse complement strand
CGCCAATTGAGGGAACCATCTCGGTGCTGGTACGGCGGACGGGAATGCGACGAGCGCGCTATCGGGGTTTGAGCAACGTCCGGCTCCAGCACCTGTTTCAGGCGACCGCGATCAACGTGATCCGTTGGGTGCGCGTGCTGGCCGCGCAAAACACCTCCTCTTGGAGGGCAGCCGTGCCAGCGTAGTCAGGAAAAAACAGGGAGAGGGAGGTGGGAAGCAGGGGGGCAGGTGCTTTGTCCTGGCCAACCCCCTTTCTCCCTGCCTGTCGGGCCCCTTTTTTCAACAGAATCCTGGGAGATGCGTCGCACCTGCCGTGGTACAGCCCCTTCCAGCGCGCTATGACGGCCAAAGCGCCGGCCTCTGGCTCACCCCCGCCCCCTTCCTGGCCGTGCTGCTTTCGTTGCCAATGAGTGGACGACGATTGCAGGTCGAATGGCAAGAAGATGCAGAAAGCCTGAAACAGCTGTACAAAGAAGAAAGTGAGCCGGCGTTGGGGTGGTTCGAACGACAGCAGATCGAACGAAAAGTTCCCCCCAGCGTGCTGAAAGCCGCCCCAGAGCAGCAAGAGGGGTGGAAAAAGGGAGCTCGCCGCCGCCTTCTCGCCAGAACCGAATCCTGTGAAGTGGCTCTTTCAAGAGATACGTCGTCACGTCGAAGGGCGGGTCTATTCAGACCTCGCAGCGAAGAAGCGCGCTGTCGAAGCCGGCTTGGAAGATTTTGCTGCCCATCCACAACACATGCGACGATTGACGTATTGGTCCTGGATTTCCGAAACAGTTCAAACACTCTCTCGAAGCAAGTCTTTCCCATGAGCAATTGGTATTACACCGAAGAAAATGCGGCGCCTGGATAGGCGCCGCACCCGAGTGCTGGCCGACTTACGCCTGCGCTGACGATGATTTCGCCTCGGTCTTCAAGGCCTGGAACAGTTGCTCGATATCGCTGGTGCGCACAAAAGCTGTAATGCTGTCCCCTGCCTGGAAAACCGTTTGGCCATGTGGAATCAACATTCGCCCGTCACGGCGGATTGAGATGATAATACTATCCTGCGGCAAGAGCGGCGCAATCTCAACCAAGCGTTTGCCAACCGCCGCATCACCTTCATTGAGCGTAATATCCACGAACTCGGTCCCATCGATATTGCGGAGTTGCGCCCGCTTGGCACGGTGTTGCAATTCGGCACGGCGTGCCAACGCCATGTTGTACGCTCGGATGACCTCTTCACGCCGAATGACACCCACCACGTGTGTGGGGTCTTCGCGTGCCACAACAGGCAAGCGTCCATAGCCACGAATCCCCATGCGCGTCAGCACTTCCGCCAATGTCTCATCAGGATACGCGACGACCAACCGCGCCCGTGGCGTGCCAATCTCCGTGACAGGTGTGCTTCGTGGCAATTCATCTTCCACCGCCCGGTCCAGGTCACTTACAGTCACCAGCCCCCACAATTTCCCCTGCTCATCCAGCACGATCGCGCCGTGGCGGTGGGTACGGGCAAAGAAGTCGGACAACTCGGAAAGGGTCGTATTCGTAGAGACGGCGCCAAAGTCGCGGCTCATCACCTCGCCCACGGTGACGGCCTGCAACACATCCACATCGCGCCCGGCCTGAATGGTGATCCCCTTGCGTTTGAGCTTGAGCGTGTAGATGGACTCTTTGAACAGGGCTTCGGCAAAGAACGTGGCAATCACAGTGGCCAACATCAGCGGCAGAATGAGCTTGTAATCGTTCGACATCTCGAACACGATGAGGACTGCTGTCATCGGTGCACGGGCCGCCCCTGCAAACGTTGCTGCCATCCCGACGATGGCATAGGCGCCGGGATTGATCGCCACATCAGGCCACAGAGCATGTGCGGCTTGTCCCACAAGCCCACCGAGCACAGCCCCCATGAATAGGCTCGGCGCAAAGACACCACCAGAATTCCCCGAACCAAGTGTGAAACTCGTCGCCGCCAGTTTCAAGATGAGCAACAAGATCATCGTCTGGAATGCCAGCGGCACATTTTCGGCAATGACCTCACCTATCATGTGCAAACCAGGTCCCAAAATCTCATACTGGGGCAGCAGAAGTGCGACGCCTCCGGTCAGCAACAGACCCAGTGCAGTTTTGAGAGGCATGGGAATGCCCCATTCATCGAAAAAATCTTCCAATGCGTACAAGACACGAATGAAGATCACCGCGACAATAGCTGCCAACACCCCAAGTACCACGTAAATCGGCAATTCACCCAAGTGATGCAGTGGATACGCTGGCACAGCAAACGCGGGTTGATCCCCCAGATAGATACGACTGATGATACTCGCTGAGACGGCGCTAATCACTACTGCGCCAAAGTTGCGGGCGCTAAAACGTCCCAAAATGACTTCCAATGCGAAAATCGCGCCTGCAATTGGGGCGTTGAAGGTGGCGGCAATCCCCGCTGCTGCCCCCGCAGCGACCAACGTTTGCACGCGATCGTTTGCAAAACGCAACACTTGCCCCACCGTCGAACCCAGCGCAGCCCCAACTTGCACGATGGGGCCTTCACGCCCGGCCGATCCGCCAGCGCCAATCGTCAACCCGGATGCGAGAATTTTGACAATCGCCACGCGAGGGCGAATGCGCCCACCACGTACGGCAATGGCTTCCATCACTTCGGGAACGCCATGCCCTTTGGCTTCGCTTGCCCATCGCGAGACCATCACGCCAACGATGAGCCCGGCGACAACCATGAATGTAAGCAAGCCAACAATACCGGCCCGCTGCTCGAATGTGAGACGTAGATCGGTAATTCGACCAATCAACCAGATAAAGAACACAGCACCATAGCCAGTCCCTACACCAACGAATACCGCCGTGCTCAACAAAATCACCTCTTCGGGGGGATGCCAACGCAGAATGGACGCCAGCCGCTCCAACCAAAGAGACCATGGTGAGTGCGACGCCCCATCCACCTGGGACACATGGTTCTGGCTCGTCATTTCCCTCCCTCCTTTTGGGCAAAGTCAGCCGGCGAGCGAGTATATACTCCCCCCCTGGATGAGCAACATGCGTTGGCAATCCATGGACGAGTGACATTGGTCTTTCGAGCCCTTTGCCCCCCGCCTCTCCAACGATATTGTTGCACACCACAAGGAGAACCTGCACAACAGAAACACTCCCTTCCACACACTGACGCTCATCGGCATCCTGAGACGGTGACGACAAGAGATGGGCCCCGATACCAACAAAAACGTCTTCGACACACCGAGCGAGGAAACCGTCAGGTTTTATACCGAAGGAGTCCAACAATCGAGGAGGTTTACCATCAAACCGCCAACGACAAACGTGCCCGACCAAGGGCACTACGAACGCCACAGCGAGCAAGGTGAGACTATCGCCGAAGTCAAAAAAGTGGTGTACGTGCGCCGCAAATCCGCGCACTGAGTGCAAACCACCCTACACCGTCCACCATTGCACGGCGTAGGGTGTCAATTCCACCGTTTGGGTGATTCCATCAGCCAGCACGCTCGCTTCCGAAAGCAGATCGCGCCAGAGCCCCGCCCCAAGCAACGAAACAGGGACATCCACACCGCAAGGCGCAGGCGTGACATTGACGAGCACCAACACAGGCGCAGAGACGCCATCGCGGGGATGCCGCACCAGCGCAAAAACCGACTCGTCCAACATCACCACCTCCTGCGCCGCCGTGGGGTGGAATGCGGGCAATGTGCGTCGCACCGCCAGCAAACGGTGCAAGCCATCGAACACCTGCCTGCGAAGCCCGCGTGGGTCGTTCAGCGCACGCATGAAATGCTCATACTCGAATTTTTCACGGTTGATGGCACGGTTGTACCCTCGTTCCTCGACACAGCGCTGGCAATTGCGCGAACCAAACAAGCTGTGGACGTAGATGGCAGGTATACCCGCCAGTGAGAGCATGATGGCATGTGCAGCCAGGAAACGGGGCACATCCAACGGCGAAGGGTGTGCTGGATCGTTGAGCGCATCGAAGTAGGTCACATTCAACTCATACGGACTTTGTCCGCCATTGGGCAGAGCACGATACGAGACTCGTCCCCCATGTGCCAGCGTGCGTTCAACCAAGGCGTCGATCTCGTCCAGCGACAGAATGCTCTCCACAGGGCGTACCCCAATGCCATCGTGCGATGCCAGGAAGTTGAAGAACGTCGTCGCGGGCGAGGGCGTTTGCAATGTGGCTGCCCATGCGCTCAACTGCGCCGCCGATTGCACAGCAAACGTATGCAGAACAAGCGGGGGAAGCGCAAAGTTGTACACCAATTGGGCTTCATCGTACCCATTGCCGAAGTAAGAAATGTTTTCAGCATGGGGGACGTTGGTTTCGGTTATGAGCATCACGTTGGGGGCAACCTCATCTAGCACGTCGCGGAAGAGTTTGACAATGGCATGTGTTTTAGGGTGGTGGATACAAGGTGTGCCAATCTCCTTCCACAAAAAGGCGATCGCATCAAGACGAATCAATTCCGCGCCTTGTTCCACGTAGAAGAGCAGCACATCCAGCACCGCCAGCAACACCTCAGGATTGGCGTAATTCAGGTCAATCTGGTCGGCGCTGAACGTCGTCCAAACATACTTCACGCCATCGACCGTTTGGAATGGCGTGAGGAGCGGTGTTGTGCGCGGGCGTACCACTTGCGACAAGTCGGTATGAGGGTCTACGACAATGAAAAAATCACGATATGGTGGTTCACCACGCAAAAAGGCCTGAAACCAGGCGCTCTGGCTCGAAATGTGGTTGATAACGGCATCGAACATCAGCCGCATGCGTGGACGAAAACGAGCGACGTCCTCCCACGTTCCAAACTCAAGGTTGACCGCCTTGTAGTCAATGACCGAAAAACCATCATCCGAGGAATAGGGGTAGAAGGGCAACAAATGGACCCAGTTGATTTCAGGTGTCAGCAGGTCGGGGAAGAGACGGCTCAACGTGCGCAAGGGCGGTTCCCCCTCGCGCTGAATCTGGTCGGCGTAGGTGATCACCAGTGCATCGCGTTCCGTCAAGCGTTCTTCTGGGGGAAGCACCTTCGCCCGCCACTCGGGATGACGTGCGCGATACGCATCCAACAAAGCCGCCAAGCGGGGCCAAACCGTGCGGGCCGTCTCCTCGCCATAGATGAAACGTAAGCGTTCCTGCATGCGTTCGCGCGGTGTCGCCATCGGTGCCCACCCCTTGTTGTACATTCATGGGCTTGACGTGTAAATCCCCTGCTCACGGGCGGCAGTTCGTTCGAGCGCCGTCAACACCTCGCGGAGTGCCTCCGGTTCGCGCAAGAGACGTTGCAATCCTGCCTCGACATCCGCCGTCAACAAACGCGGCAAGCGATCCGACAGGTCGTACACAAACGTGCGTGCCTGCTGCAACTGCGCTGCCTCGGTGCGCTGCAAGGGGTCGGTGTACGCATCCAGCGGCACATCGCGATTGGGCGAGATGAAGTAACCCTGTTCAGGTGGCGCTTCGACCCAAAGTTGTGCTGCATCTGGGGTTGCCAGCCAGATCATGAGTGCTGTTGTTTCGGGGCGGGCATTGAGCGCAACCGCCGTATCCACAATGCCCACCACGCCCCCATTGGCAGGAAAATCCCAGACACGCACATCACGCCCAAACTGCACATCGGGCTGCTTTTGCAACGCATTCTTCATCACAGGCCCTAGCCCCAACCACATGGCGGCATCCCCCTGCACGAATGCATCCGTGCTTTCCGCCAGCGCCAGTTCCAGCGCTCCCTGCGCCCCACCAAGCAAATGACGATCTTCCAACAAAGTGGTATACCGCTCGGCAGCCGCCACCACGTCGGGCGCCATCCACGATGTGCGGTGTACCGCCAATGCCTCGGTCGTCGTTCGTCCCGCCTCAGCCAGCAAAATGTTCTCGAACCAGTCCGTGAGTGGCCAGCCGTCGCGGGCGGGCACACTGAACGGCACCGTGCCACGCGCTGCCAGACGGTCGGCCAGCGCATCCAATTCGTCCAGTGTGGCGGGCGGCGTCTCCGTCTCCACACGGTCGGGGCGATACCAGAGCAAACTTTTGCTATTGGCACGGAATGGAATGCCATACGGCACGCCGTCGTAGGTCACCAGTGCCACCCACGCAGGAGCGTAATGTGCCTGCAAAGCGCGGGCAGCCGTTTCGGGCAAAGGTGGAATCGCGTTCGCCGATGCCAGTTCGGTGAGCCAGTTGGGTTTGGGGAGAAAGACGATGTCAGGCGGGGTCCCTGCTTCGATTTCGGCCAACAACCCGTCGGCGACCTCGGCATTGCTGACATACTCGACCGTTATACCCGTTCGCGCCTCGAAGGCTTCTGCCACCAGCAAAAAGCCTGCTTCTTCGCCGCCACGCCACGATGCCAACACACGCACCACCCCTTCGGGAGCGGGTGTAGCCGTGGGGGGGGGCGCATCCCACGGTGGTTGTGGG
>WFOS01000077.1 GCA_015487975.1 Ardenticatena sp. | reverse complement strand
GCCTTCGGCTGCCGACACGCTGGGGACGGGGGGCGCTGGTCCTAGGAACGCGTGCGCACCGATGGAGATCAGATCAGAAGGTGCGACGCACCTCTGGCAGGTGCGTCGCACCTCGAAGTAACGTCAGGCGTGCGTGCCTCTCGAGGTTAGGCGGGGTGCTTTCGTATCCCTTGCTCACTCCTTTCACTCGCCGTGCAGAGATCTGGGTAATCACCAGCAAACGGTTCATGTGTATGTCCCCCAAACGCAGACGCACCGCATGTCCACAATAAAAAACGCCCCGTCTGACACGGGGCGCCTTTCTCGTACCAACAAGGTCAATACTGAATGAGCGTAAACACATCGTAGCCTTCCAGGCGTGAGCGTCCATTCAAGAACGTCAATTCCACCATGAAGGCAAACCCATGCACAATTCCCCCCAACCGCTCCACCAGCTGCGCGGTGGCCTTGGCCGTTCCCCCGGTGGCCAGCAAATCATCCACAATCAACACGCGCTGGCCAGGCTCGATTGCATCCACGTGCATTTCCAGATGGTTGCTTCCGTATTCAAGCGTGTATTCCTGTTCGATTGTTTCCGCAGGCAACTTGCCCAATTTGCGTACAGGCACAAACCCCACCCCCAACTCATACGCAAGCGGCGCACCAAAAATGAACCCGCGCGACTCGATCGCCGCCACGAGGTCAATCTCATCTTCGACATAGCGTGCCGCCATACGATCGATCACTTCGCCAAACGCATCGGCATCTTTGAGCAGGGTCGTAATATCCTTGAACAAAACCCCTTTGGTGGGAAAATCGGGCACATCACGAATGAGAGCTTTCAGATGGTCCATGGCTCTACTCCTTTTTCGACAGTTTCGACAACGGGCGCACGCTGACACCAACCGCATACTCTATTGAAATCAGCGTATTCGTCCAACCTCGGCAGTTGTCATCCCTAAGCCAACCCAATGCGTGCGAGGAACCGCCCCATCAGCGTGATGAACGGTGCCGCCCGTGGCTCGCCATAGCGATACCAGGTCTCAGCCGCCACGAGGCCCAACATCCAGCCTCCCAGCACATCGAAGGGATAGTGCACTCCCACATAGACGCGTGCCACCCCCATCGCGAGAGCCAGCACGAGAAAGACCCCACCCACACGGCGATTGTGCCGCCAGATAGCCCATCCCAACGCCGCCAGGGCCATTGCCGAATTGGCTGGAAACGAGGGGTCGCTTGGGCGGTAGAAGAGCAGGGTAACCTCGTCATGCGTGGTAAAGGGGCGCGGTCGTTGCCAGAGCAAATTGAGCCCCTTGACAATCACATTCGCCCATACAAAGGCTACCAAACCGCTCACTGCCATCGAACGTTCAGCATCGCGACCACTTAGCCAAAAGAAGAGCACCAGGCTGAACGCGATGGTCGGCACCATGTAGTCGGTTGCCAAAAAGAACATAACCCCATCCAACGCTGGCCATTGCCCGGCCAGCCCATTGATCATACGAAAAAGTGCCCAGTCCAACGCCCCCATCGGTTCACCTCACGCGCGTTCCGCCCCATGCCAACAAGCGCGTCAGCACCAGCGCCACCACATAGGCTGCCGCCAGCAAAATCGCTGTCTCCGCCGTTGCAGGGCCAGGGGCGCGCACCCAGCGGCGGTTGGTCAGAAAAAAGGCGAGTAAGGCACCACCCCACAACAACGCACCTACAGGAACCGCCCACCGTTCAGGCAGCCAACGCCATGTTGGGCGTTGCCAGCGCCCAGCAGCCACCTGCATCAGCCCGATGAAGGCCACCACCATCCAGGCGAAATAGGCGACTGCTAGGCGCGGCTCAATCCAGTTGTTGAGCAGAGTGATGGAACGCCCCAGCACAGAGAAGGTGAATCCATCTGACATGCGCCTTACCCTTGAATACGCTGATAAACGGTTTCAACCGCCTTGTCTTTGCACGCCGCCTGCACAGCCCGCAGGGCGTCCACACGCTCGCGCACGTGCGCGGCAAACACTTCGTCATCCAGCAAGGAAAGATTGATGGCGACATTGAGCAACGCGGTTTCGAAAGCCGCATTCGCCAGTTGCACACCGGCACCAGCATCGCTGATGGCGTTCTTGTTGCCTTTCTCAGCCAACGGGACAGCCAGCTCGAACAAGCGTGCGGCCTGCTCCGCCATCCGAAGCGGCACTTCTGTGGCTTCCTTCAATGCCTCGCGAATCGCTGCCTGGCGGGCGGCTTTCTGCTCGTCGGTTTCACGCGGCAAGCGATACGCCTCCATCACCCGCTCGAAGACCTGGGCGTCCAGATCGGCGAGCGCTGTCAATTCCACACGAATGGCTTCCGCCTGCTCGCGAATGGCTTTCATCTCCTCCTCGATGTCGGCGTATTTCTTGCGCCCGATGGTGAGATTGGTCACCATCGAAATCAACGCCGCCCCCATGGCGCCTGCCAATCCGGCTGCCGCGCCACCACCTGGCGCAGGAACATCACTTGCCAAAGCGTCCAAAAACGTGCCGATGGTTTGCTCGCGGAATGCATGCATGAGGTCCCTCCATGTTTTGGTCGATATGCCTGTTGGTTCGAGAGCATGTGAAGAATATCACGAAGAAATCGGGTTGACAACCGCCCTTGTGAAAGTCTGCACAGCCGCTTCATCTTCTCTCACCCGCTAGTTGACCAGCACGCACCTTTCGATATAATCCAGAGCGTCTTTGCAAAGCGTGGTAGGAACTGAGGGGATCCCCTCAGTTCTCTTGTTTCACCTGAGAGAGAGGATTGCTGGCTATGAGTACGCACCAGAAACCCACTTTTTTAACAGCAGAAGGAAAAGCCAAGCTGGAAGAGGAATTGCGTTACCTGAAAGAAGTGCGCCGCCCCGAAGTGGCTGAAATGATTCGGCGGGCACGCGAAGAAGGTGATTTGCGCGAAAATGCAGGCTACGATGAAGCCAAGCGCGAACAAGCCTTCGTAGAAGGGCGCATCCAGCAGCTGGAAGAACTGCTGCGCCACGTGCAGGTGATCGACGAAGCTGCCAAAGCCCAAGGGGTGGTTACCCTGGGTTCAACCGTGGTGGTACGCGAAGAAGGCGGTCCCGAAGAGCGCTTCACCGTTGTGGGTTCGGCCGAAGCCGATCCCGCCAATGGGCGCATTTCCAACGAATCGCCTATCGGCAAGGCACTGCTCGGGCACAAAGTGGGCGACCGTGTCGAAGTCCAAACTCCTGGTGGCACGATTGTCTTTGAAGTCATCGCGATCGAATAAACCGCGAAGTCAATAAGAACGGCGGGGCGCGTCTGCCCCGCCGTTTTCGTTTTCCCCATTCGTGCATGGCTACTTGAATTGGGCGGCAAATTCCGCCGTCATACGGTAGTAGAGATCGCCATAGAGCACACTCGGCTCAATGTACGTCCCTTCGACCCACTCATTCCACGAATTGATCCACAAGATATCGGGGGCGCTTTGCATGGCAGCATTGAACGTGGCACGGTAGAAAGCGCCGTTTTCGCGGTCGCGGCGGTGTGGCTCGCTTGGGACGCGAATGTCGGGTTTGCAGCCAGCGCGTGTATCATCCCACCCCGGCATCAGTGTTGCGACCCACAACTTGGGCTGGCCTGTCTGCTGCTCCCATGAGCGCACCCAGCCCGCCCAACGCGGCATCTTTACGTAGTCGTTGGGCCATTTGGCATGTGTGATTTTGTGAACATACAACCCATCGAAGACACTCAGGTAAGAGGGGTCGAGCCCTTCGGCAATCCACCAGGCCGTTCGGTTGGGGTCTACTTGGGCGCGAATCGCCGCCCACGCCTCTTGTGGCGTTTGTCCCCCAGACACAGGCACACGGTACACGTCGGTGAAGAAAATCACAGGGCGACCTGCGAGCCGCAAGAAGTTGGGATGATTGGCGTAGGTGTTGAGAATGTAGGCGATGGCTTCGGCAACGTTTTGCTGGTTGGGTGCGGGTGAGCCATGCCAAATGTGGCGGTGGAAGACCACCGTCGAGCGGAAGGGGGTGCCTGCCGATTGTGCCAGCAACGTTTGGAAGTTGCGGTCGGTTCGTTCGCCAGGTGCAAACCAGTTGAGTGTGAACCCATCGATGCCAACGGCAAGCGCCTGTTCGACGTGGCGGCGAATCGCGCCGGCATCATCGGAGTGATACGGTTCCAGCGGTCGGTCACCGGCACTGATGTTGCAGGCGTCCCACTTGTCGCCATCGTACCATGCAAAGTAATTGGCCAGCACAACGCGCTCCACGCGCTGAACAGGTGTGGGCGTCGGTTGCGGCGTGGCTGTTGGCGGCACCGGCGTCGGGGTGGCCGTCGATGTCGGTATGGGCGTACTCGTCGCCGTGGGTGTTGGCGAGGGAGTGGGCGTGTTGGTGGGTGTAGGCGTGTTGGTGGGTGTAGCCGTTGCGGTCGCGGTCGGTGTCGCCGTTGGGACTAGTGTGAACGTGGGGCGCAGCGTGGCTGTTGGGCTGGGTGTGGGCGAAGGCGTGTCCACTTGCACCGCCACTTCACCCGGCAATGCCATATTCACTTCTTCAACCACACCACAAGCCGAAAGTAGGATCAGGGAACACGAGAACAACAAGACGCGCATCCAGCGCATGGAAACAACCTCCTAGTCGCTTTGTGTTGAGAAGACGACGGAGTAAGTGGTTTCGATACGGCGAATTTCGTACGACGCGGAAGCAGACCACCGTGTACGCAGTGGAGTATATGGGCTTCTCTCGAAATGACAATGGTACTCTTGGGTAATACCCTGCTCAAATAAAGAGTATTCAACAAGGACAAAAGCCTTCGCCCACGCAGTCGCCTTGTTCACTTGCACAACCCACATGTGCACAAGAAGCGCATAGACAAACTGACGAACCTGGATACAATCCAGGCCATTGCAAAAAACTTCACAAAGGAGTGTTCCGTGGTCGAACGAAAACTTGCCGAACTCAAAGCTCGTCTGCTCGAAGTGGACAATATCAACGCTGCAGCATCAGTGCTCTCATGGGATCAGTCAACCTACATGCCACCGGGGGGTGCTCAGGCACGCGCTCGCCAACTGGCTACGTTGCAGCAAATTGCGCACGAAAAATTCACCGACCCTACCATTGGGCGCTTGCTGGACGACTTGCAACCCTATGCGGAGAGCCTGCCCTATGACCACGACGACGCTGCGCTCATCCGTGTGACGCGCCGCGAGTACGAACGTGCCACCAAAATTCCGCAAAACCTCGTGGCCGAACTCTCGGCGCACATCTCGCAATCGTATGCCGCCTGGGTCGAAGCACGCCCAGCCAACGATTGGAAACGCATGGTGCCCTTGCTGGAAAAAACCGTCGAACTGAGCCGCCGCATTGCCGACTGTTTCCCCGGCTACGAACATCCAATGGATCCCCTCATCGAGTGGGCTGACCCCGGCATGACGGTGGCAACCATTCGCCCATTGTTTGCCGAATTGCGCGACAATCTGGTACCGCTCGTCGAAGCCATCACCGCCCACCCGCCCGCCGACGATAGGTGCCTGCATCGCACCTATCCCGAAGCCTTGCAACGCGACTTCGGCGAGCGCATCATTCGCGCCTTTGGCTACGATTTCGATCGCGGCCGGCAAGACAAAACGGCGCACCCCTTCATGATCAAATTCTCGATCGGTGATGTGCGCATCACAACGCGCTTCAAGGAAGACGACCTCAGCGAAGGCTTGTTCAGCACGCTGCACGAAGCCGGACACGCGCTGTACGAACAAAATGTGGATTGGGCGTATGAGGGAACCCCGCTGGCCAATGGCGCATCCAGTGGTGTCCACGAAAGCCAATCGCGGCTGTGGGAAAACCTGGTGGGACGCAGTCGCCCCTTCTGGGAACACTACTACCCACAATTGCAAGCCGTTTTCCCAGAACAACTGGGGAATGTGTCGCTGGACACGTTCTACCGCGCCATCAACAAGGTAGAGCGTTCGCTCATTCGCACTGACGCTGACGAGGTGACCTACAACCTGCACGTGCTGATTCGTTTCGACCTGGAAGCGCAACTTCTGGAAGGAACGCTCGCGGTGAAGGATTTACGCGACGCCTGGAATGCTCGCTACGAAAGCGATTTGGGCATCACGCCACCCAACGACGCCAATGGTGTCCTGCAAGATGTTCACTGGTTTGGGGGCGTGGTTGGTGGGGCGTTCCAGGGCTACACGCTGGGCAATATCATGAGCGCCCAAATCTTCGATGCGGCCATCGATGCGCACCCATCCATCCCTGACGAGATTCGCCAGGGAGCATTCGACACACTGCGCACGTGGCTTACCGAACACATCTACCGCCACGGCGCGAAATTCCTCCCTTTGGAACTCATCGAACACGCAACTGGCAAACCGTTGAGCATCGCCGATTACATGGCGTACCTGCGCCGCAAATACGGAGAACTCTACCCGGAAGCCGTACAGTCATAAAAGGAGGCCTCTCATGAGCATACGTGCCATCCGCAAAGATCCCATCGCCGCCTGGCTTTTGTTGGTCGCGTTTCTTACCTTTTTCATGGTGGTGCTGGGGGGCTACGTGCGCCTTTCACGCGCTGGGCTTTCGATCGTGGAATGGAACGTTATCACGGGAGTCGTTCCGCCACTCAGTGAGGACGCCTGGCAAGAAGAATTCGCCAAATACCAGCAAACGCCCGAATACCAGCTGGTCAACAAAGGGATGTCGCTGGACGAATACAAGGAAATCTTTCTCATCGAGTGGTTCCATCGTCTTGTGGGGCGTATCGCCGGGTTGCTGGTCGTGGTACCGCTCATCGTGTACGGGGTTCGCGGTATCATTCCCTGGCGGGACTCATGGCGGTACTGGCTCATTGCGGCACTGTTTGGCGTGCAGGGGGCAATTGGCTGGCTCATGGTTGCCAGTGGCCTGGTCGATCGCCCGGCAGTCAGCCACCTGCGCCTGACCATTCACCTGCTCACCGCGCTTTCGCTTTTCGCCCTCACCCTTTGGATGGCATTCAATCGCATCTACGCGGACGAAGCCATCCGCCGCCCGGTCTCGCCTACGCTGATACGGCTGGCGTGGGTGTTGCTCGTCGTGCTGGTGATACAAATTGCCTATGGAGGGCTGGTCGCCGGGCTGAAAGCGGGGTACGTTTCGGATACATGGCCGCTCATGTTCGGCTCCCTTGTACCGCCCAAACTCTTCTCTGTGATGGAACCCTGGTGGGTCAACCTGTTCGAAACACCGCTCACGGTTCATTTCATCCATCGCTGGTTCGCCTTCGTCGTCGCCACGGTGGTCGTGATACTGGCGATTGCTGTACGTCGCCAGGGATACGAGCACGACGTGGTCACGAGCACCAATCTGCTCATCGTTCTGGTGACGGTGCAAATCGCCCTGGGGATTCGTGTGGTCATCCTTGGTGTGCCCAAGTGGCTGGCGATTGCGCACCAGGGCACGGCTGTCTTACTGCTGGGGACGACCATTTTCCTGCTGCACCGCTTGCAACGTGCAGCGCCTGTGGCGGTTGCGGTGTCAGCACGTCCAGCGCAACGCGCCCATTCTTGACCGGTTTCCACGCCAACACGCCCGCCACGATGGCGGGCGTGTTCTCTTCCAACGCAAGTGTCGTCAAGGTGCTTCCACTTCCACAGGACCAAGAAGCACCACATCGCTCCCGTCCGGCAAACGCAAGCGCTCGCCGGTTTGCCACCAGTACGCCCCCGCAATGAGACGATAAGTACCCGGCGGTACGTCATCCGGCAACGCAATCTGGTAGGTATCCTGCACGACTTCACCCACATCCCAGGCGGTGGTGGGATAAAAGCCACCTTCGGGTGGGCGGTCATTCTGCGCGACCAGCACACCATCTTCATTCAACAGTTGCACGAAGAAAGTGTAGTCGCGCGACAGGGGCGCGTCGGCACGCCACGCCAGTGTGATGGCGAGTGTTTCGCCCGGCTTCACGGCTGGCGGAAGGTCACTGCGTGCCACAAGTGTTAGGCCATTCTCGAAGCGGGCATCCACGGCAACAGGCGGCAGCGGCGGGCGTTCGCCGACCCAAATGTAATCGATCGTCCAGGCATCGCCCGACGGTTCCCCCTCTGCATTCAAGATAGGCAAGCGTTCCAGCGTCTCCAGCAGATACAATCCCGTTTGCAAGCGATAGCGTCCTGCTGAGGCATCCGTGGGAATGACTAGCGTGTGTTCGTCAGGGTATTCCGGTTGGTCGCCAATGTGGAAAAGCCAGGTGGGCATGACACCATCCACCGGCGGCGCATCGTCCTGTGCAAGCAAGCGACCATCGGGAGCAGTGAGTTGGAAGAAAACATTGTACTCATCCCACACCTTGCCCAATGCCGTCCATGCCAGCATCGCATCGAGCGTTTCGCCAGGCATCACGTGGTCGCTTGACAATTCGACACGCCGCAACCCCACTTCGTTTTTGAAGTTGACCGGCGGTTCGTAGGTGTGCACGATTGGGCGTGGCGGCACGTCACGCCAGCCATCTGCACGCAAGACGGCAATCCCACGGTCCATGAAGACCACATCCATCTGCTCGACCACCATACGCACGAACTCGGGTTCGTAGCGCGTTGCCAGGCGATAGCCATCGACAAGGAAATAGGTGTGCGGATGTGTGCGGATGACCTCTTCAAGTTGCTCGACGCTGTTCAGCAACGGGATGCCTGTCCAACGATCGACCCACACCCCATCGCGCCGAATGACGTACTCTTCGTAATCTTTCTGAATGGCATAATAATCACACGGCCCAAAGACAGCCGCACATGCCGGCGGCTGTGGTGTCAGCACGGCATCGCCTGGCTGGCGATGTTCGGCAATGTACGCCAACGCCAGGTCGTACCCTTCCACCTGCTGACGCAATGTGCGCACCGCGTCGGGGATAAAAAGGCCCATAGCCACGAGCGCCAACGCCAACGTGCCTTGCTCACGCCAGCGGGGTGAGCGCACGAGGCGGTCCCACGTCCAAACGATGCCGGCAGCTGCTGGCAGGAACCAGAAGGGCACGATCATGAAGATGTAGCGCATTTCGCGCCAGGTTTGCCCCACAAAGAGCAAAATGACTGCAAAAACAGAGCCAAAGAGCCAGAGGTAGTAGAGCGTGGCCTGATAGGAGGTGGCGATGGTGCGCAATGCCTCGCATCCGTCCAGCAGGCAGGCGCGCCACGAATCGAAACGCCAGGCGCGACGGACTTCGCGCAACGCCATGAGCAACGCCACCAGCACGAACAGGGTGAGCACGAGCCGCGCTGGTTCGTAGAAGAAGGGACCGTACTCCTGCCATGCCCCACGAATGTCGAAAATGAGCCCAACGTAGGGGCGGCGTGCCTGAATGGTCTCGAAGTAGCCGGGCTGCCCCACCTTTTCGATGACGTAGCGCACCCCCATCGCAATCCAAGCGCCCACATGCGCCAAAATCGTGTCGGGGTGGCGGAAGAAACGCAGGCCACGCCACGCTACCACTGCCACCACCAGGGCGGGGTAGAGCAAGATGGTCTCTTCCTGGCTGAACAATGCCAGCACAAAGAGCACCACAAACCAGACATGCAACCGCGCCCGTCGGCGCGGGTCTTGCGCTCGCACGGCCGCATACGTTACCCACGCTGTCAAGAGCACGAAGAGTTGCAATTGCATGTAGAAGCGTGCCCGTGCCCCCCACACAATCTCTTCGGGTGCGAGCACCATCGATGCCGCGGCAACCAGCCCAACACGCGCGCCAAATTGTCGCCGCCCGACGTGATAGATGGTGACGATGGTTGCAAGCGCAAAGAGAATGCTGGGAATGCGGGCAATCAACGGGTCGTAGCGATAGGCCAAGAACGCGGCTTCGACATAGGATGCGAGGATACCGCGTGTGTAGAGCACGCCACTGGGCATGCGCGGCACGCCCAATTGCAAAATGCGCTTCGCCGCCCACATGGTGGTGAATTCATCCACAAACAGGCTGATTTCACGGGCGTACTGCCAGCGCACCCATGCGGCAATCGCCAAAAATAGCGCCAACACAATGCCATACGTGCGTGGGGCATATGATGTCGGTTGTTCTGCTTTCGAAAGTGTTTCACGCTTCACACTACTGCCTCCAGACGTGCAAAACGGCACAGGTGTGTTGCCTGTGCCGTTGCGTGGGTTCGAGACGCAAGCGGCTCACGCTTCGTCAGCGTTGAGCACCTCGCGCACAACGTAAATCGGCTTGCCCTGGCTTTCGTGGTAGGTGCGGATAATCATTTCGGCCAGCAACCCCATGGTAATCAGTTGCACCCCCACCACCACCAGCAAAACCGCCAGCAAAAGCAAGGGGCGGCCGCCAATGTTCTGCCCTTCGACGAGTTTCAAGAACGAGAGATACAAGCCCAACAACACCCCCATACCAGCCGAGATCAGCCCCATCGTGCCAAACACGTGCAAGGGGCGGGTCGAGTAAGTTCCCAAAAACCAGACGGTAATCAAGTCGAGGATGACGCGGATGGTGCGGCTTATGCCGTATTTGGACTTCCCGAAACGACGAGGATGGTGGTTGACGGGCACTTCGGCCACAGCGCCCCCAACCTGGCTGGCAAGCGCCGGGATGAAGCGGTGCAACTCCCCATACAGGCGTACTTCGCGCAACACCTCGGCGCGATACGCTTTGAGCGAACAGCCGTAGTCGTGCAGGCGCACGTCGGTCACGTTCGAGATGAGTCGGTTGGCAATCATCGAGGGGAGTTTGCGATCCAAGAAGCGGTCCTGGCGATTGATGCGCCACCCACTGACGATGTCAAACCCCTCTTCGATTTTTTCCATGAGTTTGGGAATATCGGCGGGGTCGTTTTGCAAGTCAGCATCCATGGTGATGATAACGTCCCCGCGGGCATGGTCGAAACCGGCAGCAAACGCGGCTGTCTGCCCAAAATTGCGGCGCAACCGCACGATTTTGAACCGCTTGTCCTGCTCGGCAATTTGCCGCAAAAGCGGATAACTGCCATCGGTAGAACCATCGTCAACAATAATCACTTCATAGGGTTTGCCGTAGGCTTCCAATGCTTCGGTGAGTTTTTCGTACAGATGCGGGATGCTCTCTTCTTCGTTGTAGAGGGGAATCACCACTGAGATAGAGGGCGCTGAGGCCTGCTCAGTGGTGTTGTCGTCTGTTGTCGAAACCAAGGTCTGGGTCATTGGCTCGTTCCTCCTTCACCACATGCAACAGGGGAGTATAGACCGCCCCCAATGTTCGTCAAATGAAAAGAGGGCGCATTGCTTGTCGCGCCCTCCCGCAAGGAAGTCGTGTTCGTCTTATTCGACAACGGCTTCTTCTTCACCTTCGCCTTCTTGCACTTCCCAGAACCGGTCGGGAGCCGTTAGCCGATCGGTGTAGAGGATGCCGTTCAAGTGGTCGATTTCATGTTGCAAGACACGCGCCAAAAAGCCTTCGGCTTCGATGCGGCGCGGCTTGCCCCATTCGTTGCGCCCAATCACCACAATACGTGTGTGGCGCATCACTTCACCCACATAGCCGGGGATAGAGAGACACCCCTCGATACCGGCTTCCATCTCCTCGCTCACTTCCACGATTTCGGGATTGACCAGTGCGAACGGTTTGCCAATCCAGGGGCTTCCCTCGTTTGCGCCTTCATCTTCTTCATCCACCGGCACTTCGACCACAATCACGCGCTTCAATTCGGCGATTTGCGGGCCAGCCAGACCAACGCCGTTTGCGGCATGCATGGTCTCGATCATGTCGCGTACCAACGCACGCAGTTCAGGTCCAAAGGTTTCCACTGGTTGGGCTTTTTCACGCAAAACATCATTTGGAACGGTCACAATTTCACGCAACGGCATATGCTTGACTCCTCACATCTTCACTCATTCGTTGCGGCAGGCATTCTAGCATACTCCCACCTGCGGCGAAAATAGCCGCCTAGCGACGCCGTGCCAGCCAGACCAACCCGCGCTTGTCTGCGCGCGCGCCCCAGGCCGCGTTCTGGTCGAACGCATGCCACCGCTCGACGACAACGAACCCCGCCGTTTCCAGCAACGTTCGTATGCGTTCAGGGGAATACCACTGCTGTCGCAGAGTGAGTTGCACGCCGTCGGGCAACGTGAGCGTGCGAACGAGCATATTCGTTTCCGCGTCGAATGCAGCGGCTTCCACGGCTTCACCGTGTGGGGTGGTATAGGAGCGCGTCCATGAAGGGCGGGGAGCCCAGGTGGGCGAACCGAAGAGCAGGTATCCCCCTGGCCGCAGAAGGTCGGCGACTTTCTGCACCGCCTGCTGCGTCTCCTCCTCGGTCGCCTGTGCAACGGGCAACATCCCTTCCACGAGAATGGCATCGAAGTAGGGGGGGAAGTCGAGCGTGCGAAAATCCTCGTTCAACACCGCTACTGCCCAGCCGCGTGCCAGCGACGTTTCACGGGCAATGGCTGCCAGGTCTGCCGAGATTTCCACCGCCACTGGACGAAATCCATACCGCCCCAGCAACAAACTCACGTCGGCAGTGCCACACCCAATGTGCAGCAAGCGGCGTGCGCGTGCCAGGGGGGTCTGCATCACAAAATCGAAACGAGGTTGGGCATCTTCTGGCGAAAGCTGGCCAGCACGCAACGCGCCCGCCAGCCAGCGCCCACGTGTCTGGTAGTAGCGCACGTCACTCACGCGACACCTCGCCACCAATGGGAAGCATCAGCCCCCCGATGCCACCAAGCAGAAGCCCCAGTGTCAAACCCGAGATGAGCGTTGCCACGAAGGACGTTCCGACGCCCAGAAGCCCCCCCAGAACGCCCAACAACGTGCCAACGGGAATTCCCAGGGTTGCCCCGCGCACGGTGCGCGCGCCACCATAGCCATTCACAAACCCAAGCAGCAGTCCAGCCGCGGCCAACACCACCACCAGCACCCCATTCACACGCTGCAACAGGCCGCTGATCGCTGCCAGCAGCGCCCCACTGCTACTCAATGCCACAATCACGCGAAAGCGATTGAGCACAGGGGTATCGGTATCGAGGGTGGCCGTCGTGTCGAGGAAAGCCTGCCACAAAAGAGGCCCATTCTTGCGCAACCAAACGCCAGCAGACGCCACAATCGCCCCCGCAACGGCACCTGTAAACGCCGCCAAAATCGCGCCCCCCATCTGGTTGGCGGGCAAACGCAGGGCAAAAAAGCCCCCTATGCCCACGCCACCAATCAAGCCCCCCAATGCTAGCGATCGAAAATGCGAATATTCCAGTTCCATGAACAGTTCGCCCACCAGTGCGCCAAACAATGCCCCTAAGGCGCCCCCTGTGAGCAACCCGGGAATTTCTCGCCCCGTTCCATGCGCAAACAGCCAGCCAGCGGCTGCGCCCACAAACATAAGTGTAAAGGTAATCACAACTTCCTGACGACTTGTTCCAAACTGCATATCCACTCACTCCTTCTCTCCAGCACAACTTCCAACCGATCCGCCCCAGCGCTACAACATGCACGGCGGATGGCGCTCGCAGCGTGAAAGTATATCCCGCTCGTGATTTTTGCCTACCATACAAGTAACTTTTGCCGTGGATATGGGTTTTGGCAATTGACGTGCAGGCAACAACTCGGTATACTAGCGCGCAGTTGCCGACGTAGCAATAAAGAAGGTAAACAACAACTTTCGCAAAGGAGAGGAACCATGTCCGATATTTTCGAACGCGTCCGTGCGATTATCGTGGAACAGCTCGACGTTGATCCCGAAAAGGTGACGATGGACGCTCGTTTCCGCGAAGACCTCGAAGCCGACTCGCTCGACCTCGTGGAACTCATCATGGCCTTCGAAGAAGAATTTGGTGGCGAAATTTCCGACGAAGAAGCCCAAGAAATTCAGACGGTCGGTGATGCCGTGCGCTATCTTGAACAACACGGCGCAGCGTAATTTTTTCTCGAACGCATTTGCAAAAGGCGAGACGGGCGACCGCTCGCCTTTTTTCTTGTATCAGTCAGCACCACCCAACCAAAGGAGGCCGCTATGTCCCACTCGCTGGCCGACCTCGCCGAGGCACTTGCAACGCATATCTCCGATATCCCAGAAGAGGAAGCCGACCTGCTCCGCTTCTACCAGGCGCTGTTTGCCTTGCTTGCCGAACAACAAGCCGCTCTCACGCTTGACCTGGACGCTCACCTGGCCGACTTCTCACCCAAAAAATGGAAACGCACAGGCGAACCCGCACTCCGCTTCGAGTGGCTGGCATTGACACCCGAAACATTCCATCCCTGGCTGGAACGTGTTGCGGCCCACCTACGCCAGCGCCTGCCCGATGTGAGCTCCCCTGCGCCTGCGCAAAGCGTCCAACTGGCGAAACGCTACTACCACGAGAATACCACAGGCGAAGGAAGCGCCATGGACGCGCTGATGTTGAGTGCCCTTTTGCCCTGGCTGTGGGAAGCCGCCCGACAAATGATGCTCCACCTGCCGCTCGATGAGTGGCTGCGCGGGTATTGTCCCATTTGTGGCGGATTCCCCGATTTCGAGACGATTGTATCCAACAAGTGGCGGCGTTTGTTGTGTGAACGATGCGCCACAGAGTGGCGTTTTCCGAACGGCATGTGCCCCTTCTGTGGCGAAGATACGCCCGACATGCTGGGTTTTTACACAACAGAAGATGACGTGTACCGCATCGATGTTTGCGACTCGTGCGGCTCGTACATCAAAGGTGCCGATAGCCGCCGCTTCGAGGGGACGCTCAATCCCATGCTGGAACGTCTGCTCACCCCAGGCCTCGACTATTCAGCGGTCGAACAGGGCTACACACGCCCCGAAGCCTTCGAAGAAGGAGAAGACGCATGAACCGCGATACCATCCTGCACGCTTTGCAAGGAGTCATTCCCGCCGTCGTCACGCCCATGCTCGATGACGGCACACTCGACATCGACGGCTTCGAAGCCAACCTGACCGCCTGGAACGCCACAGGGCTGACCGGCTACCTGGTGTTGGGGTCCACAGGTGAAACGCCCCTGCTGACCGAATTCGAACAGGGGATGCTGGTACAAATCGCCCGCCGCGTTGTGCCCCATGACCGGTTGCTGTTGGTTGGCACAGGACGCAACAGCACCATTGCCACCATCGAAGCCACGCAGCGCGCTGCCGATGCGGGCGCCGACGCCGTACTGGTTGTCGCCCCCACCTACTACACGCCGCAGTACAGTCAAAGCGCGCTCCGCCGCCACTACGAAGCCATTGCCGACGCCAGCCCCGTCCCTCTCCTGCTCTACAACATACCGCAATTCACGCATGTGCCCCTCAGCCCTGCACTCGTGGCAGACCTGGCGGCACACCCCAATATCATCGGCATCAAAGATTCCAGCGGGTCGCCTGCCAGCCTGCTCGCCATTCGCCGCGCCACGCCACCCGACTTTCGCATTTTGAACGGGTCAGCCGTCTATGCGCTGGGGGCATTGCTGGATGGGGCAGCTGATGGGCTCATTCTGGCGCTGGCCACTATTGCGCCTGAGACGTGCGTCGCCATGCTCAACGCTGCCCGTGAAGGGCGTCTGGAAGAGGCACGCCGCTTGCATGGCGCCTTGCTGGCCCTGCACGAAGCCATCGGCCACACAGGCATTGGGGGCATCAAAGCGGGGATTGAAGCACGCGGTTGGGCGGCTGGCGCACCTCGCCCACCTTTATCACCTGTTGACGAGGCGCAACGCGAGCGTATCGCCGCTGCGGTTGCTGCGCTGACACCATAAGCCCCTGGCGATGAGAGGCACACACGGGGGCGAGAGGCCCCCGTGTGGCTGACAGCGGATACCGCAGGGATTACACATTGAAGCGAATGCTCAAAATATCCCCATCCTGCACAACGTATTCTTTGCCTTCGAGGCGCACCACCCCACGTTTGCGGGCTTCTGTCATGCTTCCCGCCTCGATCAAATCGTTGTAATGCACCACTTCCGCACGAATGAAACCACGTTGCAAATCACTGTGAATCGCGCCAGCGGCTTCGGGTGCCGTGGCGTTGGCGGGCACAGTCCAGGCACGCACCTCGTCTTCGCCAACGGTGAAGAATGTTTTGAGATTGAGCAAGTCGTAGCTCATGCGAATGACACGCTTCAAGCCCGGCTCTTCGATACCAAATTCTTCCAGAAACTCTGCTGCTTCCTCTGGTTCCATGACCGCCAGTTCGGCTTCCAGCCGCCCGCGCAACGTGGTTATCATGGCACGCTTGCCAATGCGATAGGCGCTCAAATCGGGTTCAGGCTGTTCATCGCCAAGGTTGATCACCACGAGCACAGGTTTCTGCGACAAGAACGAGAAGCTGCGAATGCGCTTCTCTTCCTCGGGCGTCAAATCAAGTTCACGCAGGGGGAAGCCCGCTTCGAGATGGTCGCGCAGGCGTTCGAGCAGGGCTCTTTCTTCTTCGAGGGTTTCACGAGCGCTTTTCTGTAAGTTCTGCTTGCGCAATTCATCCGCCAGGCGTTCGAGCCGCTTTTCCACGGTGATGAGGTCGTTCAGGACAAGTTCGTCTTCCAGGGCGTGGAAATCGCGCACCGGGTCAACCGTATCGTCCAAGTGGGGCACATTGGGGTCTTCGAACGCCCGCACCACATGCAGCAAGGCGTCGTTGGCGCTAATGGCGTTCAACAAGGGACCACTGATGCCGCGCTCGCCTGCCCCCTTCGTCATCCCTGCAATGTCGTTGTATGTGACCTGTGCGTAGATGGTACGTCGTGGGTTGTACATCGCACTGAGGCGATCCACTCGCTCGTCGGGCACATTCACTACCGCGGTGTTGATTTGCAAGTGCCCGCCCGAAAACGCCGCGGTTTCGGCTTCACCGCGCGTCAATGCGTTGAAGACGGTCGTTTTGCCACTGTTTGGTAAGCCAATGATACCGATTTTCATAGGTTCTGCCTCGACGTGTTGACTTTCGAGAATGGGTTTGCTTGCTTGTGAGTGCGCTGGACTGCACACAGAAACAACGCCGCACAAGGCGGCGTTGGATGTTTTCATCATACCACAAAGCGAGATTTGGCGGAAACCTTGCCTCTTCGCCCCCTTGTTTGGCTATTGGGTCGGCGTATGCGCATACACTGGCATAAGCGGCAACGTGAAGGTGAACGTTGTGCCTTTACCGACTTCGCTTTCCACCCAAATACGTCCCCCTTGCGCTTCCACCGCCATTTTACAGAATGCCAACCCCAACCCAAGGCTTCCGCGCCGCTGTTTGCCCTGGCGGAAACGATCGAAAATGTGGGGGAGCTCTTCGGGTGGAATACCCTCGCCTGTGTCGGCAACCTGCACGTGCAGCATCCCATCGTTGACAAACGCTCGCAGCGTAATGGTGCCCTGTTCCGTATGACGAATGGCATTGTTCAGCAAGTTGTCCACAATGCGAGTGATCAGCCCTGCATCGCCGCAGGCAGGTGGCAAGGCAGGATCGGCTTCCACGACAATCTTCGTCCCATGTTGCTCGGCACGATGGCGGAAGGCATCGGCTTCGTTTTGAAGCAGCGCCGCGACATGCACTTCTTCCTGGCGTGGTGTAAACGAACCGCTTTCCAGGCGGGCAATTTCGAGCATATCGTTCACCAGCCGCGACATGGAATGGCTGGCGCGTTCAGCGCGTGCGAGCAGCGCGTCCAAATCGGGGGGGAGAGCACCAAAAACACCTTCGCGTGCCATTTCGATCGAGCCGAGAATGATGTTGAGCGGGTTTTGCAAGTCGTGCACGATCATACGCGTGAGGTCTATCCGTGCCTGCTCCGCTCGTTTCAACGACGCCAACGCCTGGCGAAGTTCCGCCGAACGTTTTTCGAGCAGTGTATCGGCGCGATAGACGAGAACCAACAACGCCATGAACAAGACCAGCATCAACGCCACTCCTGTCCCCACGATGCGCCAGCGTAAACGCTCGGCGCGTTCGATGAGCGCTCCTACATCGGTAATGAGCAGCATGAGAGCATCATCCTGGCCAATATGCACAGGCAAGATGGATTGCAACAGTGATGTTTCGCTCGGCGTGGGAGTACCATACTCGCCTTGGGGAATGGCTGTTCCTTCCGGTAAGAGTGTATGCATCGGTGTATCAAGCGGTGCATCGAGCGGCAACCGCCGCCCAATCTGTTGATGGTTGGTACTCAGTAGAATACGCCCTCGTGAGTCAGCGAGGCTCAACAAGCGCACTCGTCCTAGCCCCTGCACCTGCTCCAAGAGCATATCGACCATGCTGTCGGGTGTCTCGGTGTTCTCGCGCACCATTGCCAAATCCACTTGTTGGCTGAGCAGAACAGCCAAGTGCGCACCGAGCTCCTCCGCTTCGGCGCGCGCCTGTTCCAGCAACGCTTCGCGTGCCAATCGAAAGACACTCTCGGAAAGAACAATCGTCAGGAAGCCAATGATGGCCAAGCTGAATACGGCATAGTAGGGCATGAGCCGAAAACGACGCAGGTTTTCGTATTCGTTCAACAACATGAGCACCGAAGCAACGAAGAAAACTAGCAGCCATACGTGAAACATCCACCACGAGAGGTACCACTGGGGCGCATTGGGTTCGATAAGCAAGGTTTGTAAGAGAAGTGGTGCTGCTACGAGCAAAATGCGCCGCTGGGCGGTATTCCGTTCGCGAATGAGGTGCACGGCGGCAAGGAGCAAAGCCCCCAAGAGGAAGAGTGTTCCCCACTCGATGAGCCGGGTGAGGACGTCGCCAGCACGTGTGTAGAGGTCGAGCAATGTTTCTTGCTGGGTGAAGGTGATCAGCAGCCATCCCACATAGATTCCGACGGCGGCGGCCAAAAGGGCACGCTGATGACGCTCGCTCCATGCCGCAAAAGCAGGGCGCGAGACAAGCACTGCCCCCCAAAAGCAGAGTGTGGCGCTGAGGACCGCAAGACCAACCGACCACGCTACCGAGGGGTTGAAAGTGGTGAGCAAGGCACCAGGCGTCGTCAACCCGTGAACGAGGAAGAAGCTGGCCAGCAAGGCATTGCCCAACAAAATCCAGAAGAGTCGGATATTACGCACGTCCCGCAACAAGATGAAGAGGAGCCATCCGCTCAATGTCATCAAGAGGCTGGTATAGGAAACCAAGTAAAAATGCAACAGGCGGTTGTCGAAACGCGCGTCCAGCGATGGCAGCGCCAGAAAGAAAAGCCACACCCACGTGGGGAGCAGCAACAACATACCGTAGGCGATTGGACGAATACGAGTAGACATCGGGTTTCCTCAATCTGGCTCACATCCTTGGTACGTGTGTAAGCATAGACGCACCCAGTGATACGAACAAATGAGGCGGTTTGGATGATGTGGAGCGCGGCTTTGTGTGGGGGGAGAGCGTGCATATAATCCCCCTCGCCGAACCCCACCACTCAGCAATTCCAAAGGAGCAGGCTATGGACCTCGGTATTCATGGCAAAGTAGCACTTGTTGCTGCCGCAAGCAGCGGTTTGGGATTCGCCTCGGCCTATCGTCTGGCGCAGGAAGGCGCGCGCGTCGCCATTTGCTCGCGATCACGCGAGCGGGTAGAACGTGCCGCCGAGCGCATTCGTGCCGAGACGCAAGGAGACGTTCTCCCCATCGTCGCCGACTTGAACCGTGCCGAGGAGATCGAGCGCCTTGTGGCCACCATTCGCGAAACGTGGGGTGCACCGCTCATTCTCGTGACGAACAATGGCGGCCCTCCGTCCGGTATGCCGCTGGACTTCACCGATGACGAATGGCAGGCTGCCTTCAACCAGATTTTTTTCAGCGCCCTGCGGCTCATTCGGCTGACCGTTCCCGACATGGAACGCGCAGGTTGGGGACGCATCGTCAACATCACCTCTATGTCGGTCAAGCAACCCATCGACACGCTCGTGCTCAGCAATGCCACACGTGCCGCACTGGTCGCGTTCGCCAAGACGCTGAGCAATGTGCTTGCCCCCAAAGGGATCACTGTCAACAACATTTGCCCTGGCCCCATCGAGACTGAACGCTTGCAACAGCTCATGCAAGCCGCCGTCGCGCGTGAAGGCATTTCATACGATGAAGCCCGCCGACGCTGGACGGAGAGCATTCCCATGGGGCGTTTGGGACGCCCCGAAGAATTTGGCGATGTTGTGGCGTTTCTCTGCTCGGAACGCGCCAGTTTTCTGACGGGCGCGACGATTCAGGTAGATGGGGGTGCAGTGAAGTCGCTGTTGTGAGGTGCCTATGCCCATCGTTTCGTGCTGGCTGGAACTCGATTTGCCATCACGCACGCTGAAAGAGAAGCGCAGTATCGTGAAGCACATCGTCAATCGTGTGCGGCAACATTTCAACGTTGCCGCTGCCGAAATGGATCTGCAAGACATCGTCGGCTCCGCCACCATCTGTTTCGTCACGGTCAGCAACGATTACCGATACGCCGAAGGCTTGCTCGAACAGGTGGTCGCGTGGGTCGAACGTGAACGTCCCGACATCGTGATCGTGGAGTATGCCATTGAAGAAGTGTAGCCAAGCGAGATCAGCGCACGTCTTCCCCTTCATGCTTGCATTCGGAAGAGCGTCTTTCGTGCTCTTCATCTCGATCGTCCTCGCGCTTCTGGTTGGATGTGCCGCCAATGCGGACGCCCGACGTGATGTCATCCTGGCGACCACGACAAGTACACGCGACAGTGGGCTGCTCGACGTGCTCATTCCCCAATTCGAAGCCCAAAGCGGCTATCGCGTGAAGATGATTGCCGTGGGAACAGGCGCCGCGTTGCAAATGGGGCGAGATGGAAATGCCGACGTGCTTCTGGTCCATGCGCCCGATGCCGAAGAGATGTTCATGCGTGAAGGGCATGGCGAAGCCCGTTTCCCCGTCATGCATAACGATTTCGTGCTGGTTGGCCCCCCCGACGACCCCGCACAGGTGCGTGGGCACACGATCACCACGGCGTTGCAACGTATCGCCGAGCGGCAATCCCTCTTCATCTCGCGGGGCGACGATTCAGGCACCCACAAAAAAGAGCGGGCGCTGTGGCGTGAAGCAGGTCTCACGCCCGATGGTCAACGCTGGTACAACGAAACAGGGCAAAGCATGGGCGCCACGCTCACCATCGCTTCGGAAAAACAAGCCTACACGTTGACCGATCGAGGGACGTTTTTGGCTATGCGAAACGCCCTGGCGCTCGACATCCTCGTCGAAGGGGATGCCCGCCTGTTCAACCCCTATCACGTCATCATCGTTTCCCCCCAAAAACATCCCACCGTCAATGCCGAGGGGGCACGTGCCTTCGCCGAATTTCTCATCGCGCCTGACACACAAGCCACCATCGGGGCTTTCGGCGTCGAGACGTTCGGCCAGCCGCTCTTCGTGCCCGACGCGCTCGAACCATAAGCCATGCAGACCGTGTGGGAAGGGCTCATACAAGCCATCCATCTGCTTCTCAGCGGCGACCCGACCATCCGCGAAGTCGCAGGGCTGACGCTCTTCGTTTCAGGCAGCGCCACCTTGCTCAGCCTGCTGGTGGGGCTTCCCATCGCCACCATGCTGGCATTCAGCCGTTTTCGGGGGCGCACCTTCTTGATGAGCCTCATCAACGTGGGCATGGGCATGCCCCCCGTCATCGTCGGGCTGGTGGTGGCATTGTTGCTCTGGCGCAGCGGGCCTCTGGGCGCTCTGGGGCTGATTTACACTCCCGCTGCCATGATTCTGGCACAAGCCCTGCTTGCCCTCCCGCTCATCATCGGGCTCAGCCAGGCAGCGCTCGAACACCTGGACCCCCGCTTGCGCCTGCAACTGCTGGGGCTGGGCGCCTCGTCAGTGCAAATGGTGCGCACCCTCTTGTGGGAAGCCCGCCTGCCCATTCTTGCTGCCATCATGGCGGGGTTTGGCGCCGCCATTTCCGAAGTGGGCGCTTCCATGATGGTGGGCGGCAACATCGCCCACCAGACACGTGTGCTCACCACTGCCATCGTGCTCGAAACTAGCCGCGGCAACTTTGCCACTGCTATGGCGCTGGGAATACTCCTGCTGCTCCTCGCCTGGGGCACCATCTTTGTCCTCACCACGCTGCAACACCGCGCCATTCCCGACACCAGCCCACACACTCCCACCCCCATTCCCCCACGCGCACGCCCGTCGCCGCCAACACCTGCACGTCCCATCACCACCACCACACCTTGCCTGCGCCTGGAAAACGTGCGCATCGAAGAAGCAGGGCGCACCTTGCTCGACATTGCCCAGCTCGACATCTTCGATGGGCAAACGCTTGTCGTCATTGGTCCCAACGGGGCGGGCAAAAGCACCCTGCTCCATCTGCTGGCAGGCATCCGCCGCCCCACAACAGGGCGATTGGTGTGGCGAGGAACCCCATTGCCACCACGCCCTTCTCCTGACTACCGCCGTCGGCTGGCTATTGTCATGCAAGACCCGCTCCTACTCGATCGCTCGGTTGCGGACAATGTGGCGTTGGGGTTGCAATTTCGTGGCCTCTCTCGCCACGAATGCGATGAACGGGTGCACACATGGCTGGCACGGCTGGGGATCGCTCATCTGGCGGCACGCCACGCCCGCACGCTCTCGGGCGGAGAAGCCCAACGTGTGGCACTGGCGCGTGCTTTCGCCACCGAACCCGACATTCTGCTGCTCGATGAACCCTTCAGCGCCCTGGACGCCCCCACCCGCCAGGCACTACGGAGCGACCTGGCAGACCTGCTCCGCGAAACCGGGCAAACCGCCGTGCTCATCACCCACGAACGTGATGAAGCCGCCATGCTGGGCGACCGTATCGCTGTGCTGTTGGGGGGGCGTGTGCGCCAGGCTGGAATGCCAGAAGAAATCTTCGGGCATCCCTGCGACGAAGAAGTGGCAGCGTTCGTTGGTGTCGAAAACATCTGGCAGGGGGTCGTGGTGGCTTCGCAAGCGGGTATGAGCCGCGTCCGTGTGGGGCGCATCCTGCTGGATGTTGCCGCGCCACTGAGACCCGAGACCCATGTGCGGCTGGGCATTCGCCCCGAAAGTGTGGTGCTCTGGCCCGCTGACCGTGCCATCCCCCCATCGAGCGCACGCAACACCTTGCACGGGACCGTAGTAGGGGTCGAACCCGTGGGCACTGCCCTGCGGCGCGTCTTCGTCGCCTGCGATGACGTGCTCCTCGTGGCACTGCTCACCCACCACTCGGTGGAAACGCTCCACCTGCGTCCTGGGAGCCCCGTGCAAGCCACAATCAAAGCCACCGCCATCCATGTCGTCGCCTCCTGAAACCGACCTGGCAACTTCGCCAAATCGTCCAGTGTGGCTATAATTTCGCCCACGATTTTTCCATGACCAACCCCCACGGCTTCGCGCGTAAGCCGTGTTTCTTTTTGAACAGCGAACACACGAACAGGACGTAGAAACCCATGGCGGACAAAATCATCATTCGTGGTGCACGTGTACACAACCTGAAAAACATCGACCTGGAACTTCCCCGCGACAAACTCATCGTCTTTACAGGGCTCTCGGGGTCGGGCAAATCATCCCTCGCGTTCGACACCCTCTATGCTGAAGGGCAACGACGTTACGTCGAAAGCCTCTCGTCCTATGCGCGCCAATTCCTGGGGCAGATGGAAAAACCCGACGTCGATCAGATCGAAGGATTGTCGCCTGCCATCTCGATCGACCAGAAAGGCACCAGCCACAACCCACGCTCCACCGTTGGCACCGTCACCGAGATTTATGACTACCTGCGCCTACTCTTTGCGCGAGTGGGTACCCCCCACTGCCCCCAATGCGGGCGACCGATTACCTCACAAACCGCGCAGCAAATCGTGGACGCCCTTCGACGTCTGCCAGACGGAAGCCGCATTCAGATTTTGGCGCAGGTGGTGCGGGGGCGGAAAGGGCATCACCAGCGCGTCTTCGAGGAGATTCGCAAGGCGGGCTTCGTGCGGGCACGTGTGGATGGTGAAATCTACGACGTCAACGATGAGATCGAACTCGACCGCTACAAGCTGCACACCATCGAAATCGTGGTCGATCGCCTCATCATTCGGCACGAACACAGCCACGACGACGAAAGCCGCCTGACGGACAGTGTCGAAACAGCGTTGGAACTGGGGAATGGGCTGGTGGTGGTCAACGTCATCGACCCTCGCGATCGCACACAGTCGCGTGATTTGATTTTCAGCGAACAATTTGCCTGTGTACAGTGCGGCATCAGCATTGGCGAAATCGAGCCACGCACGTTCTCGTTCAACTCGCCACATGGGGCATGCCCCGAATGTCAGGGGCTGGGCATCAAGCAGGAAATCGCGCCCGATCTGGTCGTCCCCAACCCCGACCTCTCGCTCAACGAAGGCGCTATCGCGCCATGGAGCCGCGCGAGCACGACCGAATCCTTTTTCAAAAACCTGTTGGAAGCCGTTGCCGAGCAATACGGCTTCTCACTCGATACCCCCTGGAAAGACCTGTCGCCGTTCCATCAAGACATCATCCTCTATGGGAGCCGTGGACGAACCGTCGAAGTGCGCTACAAAACCCGCAATGGCAATGTGCGCGTCTACGAAACCCCCTTCGAGGGCGTCATTCCCAACCTGGGACGTCGCCACAAAGAGACCACCAGTGACTACATGCGCTCCGAAATCGAGCGCTACATGGCCGAATACCCCTGCCCAGCCTGCAATGGCACACGACTCAAACCAGAAGCGCGTGCCGTGCTGGTGGCAGGCAAAAGCATCACCGACGTGGTCAACATGTCGGTCGAAGAGGCGCTGGCCTGGGTCCGCGATCTCATGAACGCCCCCACGGTCGATCCCAACAGCCTTGTGGAATACGAAGGCACGCTCCACGCCCTCACAAGCACGCAGCGCCAGATTGCCGACCAGATTTTACGCGAAGTCGAAGCCCGCCTGGGGTTTTTGCAAGACGTGGGGCTAGGCTACCTGACCCTTGCGCGCTCTGCGAACACGTTGTCGGGGGGCGAATCGCAACGCATCCGTCTCGCCACCCAAATTGGGTCGCGGCTGGTGGGCGTACTCTACATTCTCGACGAACCAAGCATTGGCCTGCATCAACGCGACAACGAGCGGCTCATCCGCACGCTCGAAAAAATGCGCGACCTGGGCAATACGCTCATCGTGGTCGAACACGACGAAGAGACCATACGCGCCGCCGACTGGATTGTGGACCTTGGCCCGGGAGCAGGGGAACATGGTGGGCGTGTGGTGGCTACGGGCACCATCGAAGACATCATGAACACTCCCAACTCCATCACAGGGCGCTACCTGAGCGGCCAAGCCTACATCCCCGTGCCACACAAACGACGCGCAGGCAATGGGGCCTCGCTCATCATCGAAGGTGCTCGCGAACACAACCTGAAAAACATCACCGTCGAAATCCCACTCGGCACATTCATCTGCGTCACGGGGGTCAGCGGGAGCGGGAAAAGTACGCTCGTGGTCGAAATTCTCTACAAACGCCTGGCGCAACTGCTGCACCGCGCCAAAGCCCATCCCGGCGAACATGATGCGATCCTGGGTATCGAGCACATCGACAAAATCATCAACATCGACCAATCGCCCATCGGGCGGACCCCCCGCTCCAACCCCGCCACCTACACTACGGTCTTCACCGCCATTCGCGAACTCTTTGCCACCCTGCCCGAAGCCAAAATGCGCGGCTACAAACCAGGGCGCTTTTCGTTCAACGTGAAAGGTGGGCGCTGCGAAGCGTGCCAGGGCGATGGCGAAATCAAAATCGAAATGCACTTCTTGCCCGATATTTACGTCAAGTGCGAAGTCTGCAAAGGGCGACGCTACAACCGCGAAACGCTCCAAGTCAAATACAAGGGCAAAAGCATCGCCGACGTGCTCGACATGACCGTAGAAGAGGCGCTCGAATTCTTTGCAAACGTGCCCAAAATTCGGCGCAAGTTGCAAACGCTCTACGACGTGGGGCTGGGCTACATCCGGCTGGGGCAACCTGCCCCCACGCTGTCAGGCGGCGAAGCCCAGCGTGTGAAACTCGCCAAAGAACTTTCGCGCATTGCCACAGGGCGCACACTCTACATCTTGGACGAGCCGAGTGTTGGGTTGCATACGCACGATGTCGCCAAGCTCATCCGCGTACTCAATCGCCTGGTGAACAAGGGCAACACGGTGCTCGTCATCGAACACAACTTGGACATCATCAAAGTCGCCGACCACATTATCGACCTAGGGCCAGAAGGGGGCGCTGGTGGGGGGCAAATCGTTGCACAAGGTACGCCCGAGGAAGTTGCGGCAACGCCCGGTTCGTTCACCGGCATCTACTTGAAAGAGGTATTGGCGCGGGCAACGTATGGTGATTGGCCAGCGGATGAGATGTTCGACCCCAATGGAAGGCGCACGACGAACATGCCTTCTGCGCACCGAACGTCATGAGGTATGGCTTGGAGAACACACGCCGTACAGTACCTGGCGAGGAATGATGAGCGAGCCTCGATACGACATCTGGTACGAGTGGCTTTTGCATCGTCGGTTTGGCGGCGATACCGAGCGCATGCAAGCGGCTATGCGCTATCTGCACCACGTACGCGAGACCATTCTCGAACACGCTCATCTCCAAGATGGAGACATCCTCCTCGATGTCGGTTGCGGCGATGGTCTGATAGGGTTCGGTGCCCTGGAACGCTCATCCACCGTTCAGGTGATCTTTGCAGACATTTCCCACGATCTCCTCGATCATGTTCGGCATCTTGCGCACCAAATGGGCGTTTCTCACCGTTGCCACTTCGTTCGTGCGCCTGCCGAGGCGTTATCGCCCATCGGCGATCAGTCTGTCGACATCGTCACGACACGCTCGGTGCTCATTTACGTGGCAGACAAGCTGCGAGCGTTGCGCGAGTTCCATCGTGTCCTCAGAAAGGGGGGGCGCTTGTCCATCTTCGAGCCTATCAATCGGTTTTGGTATCCTGAACCACCACACCTCTTCTGGGGATACGACGTCACGCCCGTTGCGGAGATCGCCCAAAAAGTAAAAGCGCTCTACCAGCAAGCACAACCGATCGACAACGACCCGATGCTCGATTTCGACGAGCGCGACCTCGTTGCCTTCGCGGAACAAGCAGGCTTCCACACCATTCATCTCGAACTCCATGTCGAAAGGAGCCCCAAAACGAAGACGAACTGGGAAACGATGATACGGACCGCTGGGAACCCCAAAATCCCAACCCTCGAAGAAGCCATGCACACCGCTTTATCACCCGCCGAGCGAAAGCGGTTCATCGAACATTTGCGCCCGCTGGTGGAAGCCGGTCAAGGGAAGCAACGCCGTGCTGTTGCCTATTTGTGGGCGACGAAATGAGCATCCCCTGCTCCCAGCCTGCCTCCCATCAATCCTCTCAATCACGCCACGAAAACCAGCCCAATCCGAACAATTCAGAGACGAGCACCAGATCCAGCACTAGGCTCAACAGCGCCACGGCAATTTTGGCCAGAATGAAATCGAAAGTGGAATTGGTCATCTCGAACAGAAGCACTCTGAGCCTGCTCCGTGATGCGCCTACGCTGGTTCCAAAGAAGAGCCACCAATGCAGCGGGATCGCAAGCGTCAGCGCGACAATCACCCCCACAAGACGCCCCGAGAGCGGTGGCCGTCTCATGGCGGCACGAATGAGATTGCTCATGAGATAGATGCCAACCGCCAAAAAGCCAAGCCCAGCCACCACAGGGATGAGTGGTGATTGGTCGCCAAAGTATGCCTCGCGGGGAAACACCCCGAAAAGTGCTAGTAAAGGCCACGTCCCGGCCACGAGAAACGCCAAGGCGAACAAGAAGGCACAGCCAAATGCTGCCAGCGGGGGCTTGTCGTCGTCAGCGGGAGGCGGCAGATCAGGGTCCGACGTTTGTGTTGGGCGCATGAAGTGAAAAGGCATCGTGCGGCTCCTTCACGATTCGGCTCCATCTCACCTTCCCAATCGTACACCGCCAACACATTCCACGCAATTCCCTCCTTCACTGGTGATTCCCCAGATCGCTGCAAACAAACGAAAAAGTGGCACAAGCCACACAGGAAGCGCTGAGAGCATGGTTGCGTCCATTCACCCGTCTGTTTCCAGACCGACGGCGCCAGCGCAGCGAGGGATACAAAAGTACCCCGCCTGGCCTCGAGAGGCACGCACGCCTGACGTTACTTCGAGGAGCGACGCACCTGGCAGGTGCGTCGCTCCTCCTGAGCCCAGCGCCCCACTCCCGTTCTCCCCACCCCACGGGCATCAGCAATGGCGTGACGGTGTGGCACCCGAAACGCAACCCGTCTGTTTCCAGACCGACGGCTCCACTCTCCGTCTCGTCTCTTCCCACCCCCCACCACGTTTTGGGTCATCACCAGCCTACTTCACAGCCTCTCCGTTTCGAGTATCATCCCCACCATCATCCCGAATGAGCGCAGAGGAGCAAACCATGTCGCGCTGGCAAGCTGATTTGGTTCTTGTCTTCATCACAGTCATCTGGGGTTCGACCTTCGTCATGGTGAAAAGCGCGCTGGATGATGTCCAGCCGATGACCTTTGTGGCATGGCGCTTCTGGATTGCCACAGCTGTACTGGTGTTGCTGTTTCGGCGACAGGTACGCGCCATTGGGCGTGCAGAATGGCAAGCGGGGGCGCTCATTGGCGTCTTTCTTGCCATGGGCTACATCTTTCAGACGATCGGCTTGCAATACACCACATCCGCCAAAGCAGGCTTCATCACAGGGTTGAACATTGTGCTTGTGCCCATTTTTTCTGCCATGCTGCTGCGCCAAGCCCCCGAGCGCTGGGCGGTAGCAGGTGTGCTCATGGCAACGGTGGGGCTGGCGCTGCTCTCGCTCAATGCCGATTTGACCCTGCAACAGGGTGATGCGTGGGTTATGGCGTGCGCTGTGGCGTTTGCCCTACACATCGTCAGCATTTCACACTTCACCACGCGCCACAGCGCCATTGCCCTTGCCATCGTGCAGATTGGCACGGTGGCGTTCTTTGCCACGCTTGCGGCGTTCGGCTTCGAACAACCACGCGTGCGTTTACCACTCGACACGTGGGGCGCGATTGCGTTTACAGGTGTGGTGGCCACGGCGCTGGTCTTCAGCCTGCAAACCTATGTTCAACGGTTCACCACCGCCACGCATACCGCGCTCATTTTTAGCCTGGAACCGGTGTTTGCGGCGCTTTTCGGGTGGTGGCTGGCCGGCGAAATGCTCGGGCCGCGTGAGATCGTGGGATCGGCACTCATTCTGGCGGGGATGCTTGTCGCCGAATTGGGGGCACTGGTTGTTGCCCAGCACGCGCTCGCCGAAGAAACGGCTTGAATGCAACGGGCGTAGCGAAGAGGCTACGCCCGTTTGACAAGCACACGATCGAAATCACGCACGACATACGCCTCTGGGAAAAGCGTCCGTGCCTCGGCTTCGACCTCTGGTCCGCGGTAGCGGCGACTAATGTGGTTCAGGTAGAGCGTTTTGACACCCGCCTCACGCGCCAGCCAGGCGGCCTGTTTGGCGGTGATATGGCCATGCAGCGCTGCCATCTCCCGTTCTTCCTCGGTGTACGTCGCCTCGATGACCAGGGCATCCGCATCGCGGGCAATCTCCACCAACGGCTCGACGATATCCACATCACCCACATAGACGAGTTTGGCGCCTTTCTTTGGTGGTCCCAACACATCATCTGGGGTGATGACGCGCCCATCGGCGAGGGCAATCGTCTCACCGGCTACCAGGCGGCCACGTTCAGGGCCAAATGGCACGCCCAACGCAGTCGCCTTCTCGTTCAAAAAGGGGCGTCTGGGGTGTTCCTCGAACACAAACCCATAGGCATCCGACCCCCGATGCACGACGGGAAACGCCCGCACGCTGAAGAACGCATCTTCGTACACCACGAAACCATCGCTCAACGTGTGGTAGGCCACGTGCAGGGAGCTATTCTGCTCCTGAATGACGATATTGAGCAGGCGACGCACCCGCTGCAACGTCTTGCGTCCCCCGTAAATGTGCATCGTGTCGTGCAATTCCCAACGTGCAAACGTCGAAGCCAGCCCTGCCAACCCCAAAATGTGGTCCAGGTGGGCATGGGTGAGCAAAATACGGTCGAGTTTGCGAAACCCCAATTCGCTTTTCAGCAACTGGCGCTGTGTGCCTTCGCCACAGTCGATCAAAAATCGATGCCCGCGCACCAAGACCATCGTGGCACTCACATTGCGCGTGACCGAGGGTGCCGATGCCGAGGTTCCTAGGAACACGATGTCGAACATCTATCCTCCCACACTCGAATGGCACAGAGGCCACTCGTTGTTTTGTTCTTGCCGTCGTTTGCCGTATCATAAGCCCCTGCAATCGGCGCATTATACGAACTCTCTCGATCTCGACCAATGAATGCCATATGGACGCTCGCACTCTCATACGCTGGGCATCTGCTTGCCACGATCGTGTGGATTGGGTGGAGCCTACTCCTGTCGATTGCCGCTACCACACAAGAGGATGCTCTACTGCAACGCGCACGCCGTTGGGCGCCGTGGGCCGTGTTGGGCTTCGTCGTTCTCGGAGGAAGCGGCTTCTACCAAATGGTGCAAGACCCCCATTACGAAGATTTGTTCGCCATCACCAACGCATGGAGCCGCGCCATGCTCATCAAACATCTCCTCTACGGCGTCGAACTCGTTTTGCTTTTGTGGCTTGAGATGGCCTTCTTCCCCGAATTGAGGCTGCAACAACGATTGCGCGAAAGAGGACGCCCCACTCCCCACTACGATGCGCAACTGCGTCGCTTGCGCTTCATCGCTTGGGCAAACCTCATCCTCGCGGGGGGCGTGCTTCTCGCGACTGCCTACATGACGGCAATTCCCTAATCATGCGGACGTGGTGGCGTATGGCAGATCGGCGGTTTTTCATGCTTCTGTCCACATTGAGTGTGGTGGCGGCATGCACGATACAAGCGCCCCCACGCGATGTTGCGCCCACGCCGCAACTGTCGCCCACACTCGTTTCCACGTTCACACCCTTTCCAGCGCCAACCCCACACCCCACAGTAGAACCGCTCGCCATACGGGCATCGTGGTCGCCAAAAGAGGTGGCGCAAGGCGAGACTGCGCTGCTCATCGTGCGCACGACCCGCCCCGCCACCATCCGCGTCATCTTCGACGGAATTCATCTCGCCCCCATTGCCTTCGCCCCCGACGCCGCCTGGGCGCTGCTCCCCGTTGCACCGTGGAACGCAGTCGGCGAACGCCCGTTGGTGGTGCAAGCCATCACCGACGAGGGCGAACAGGCCGAAATCGTGTTGCGGGTATCTGTCAATGAGCACCCTTTCGAGATTCAGTATCTGAATGTACCACCTGACCGCACCGACCTGTTGGACCCGCAGCTCATCGCCGAAGAACGCGCTACGGTTGCCGCCATCTACCAGCAAGCCACGCCACGCCGTCTTTGGAACGGGGCATTCGCCTGGCCCCTGGGGGATGTGGCGGGGATTCTCACCACCCAATTTGGCACACGCCGCAGTTATCAGGGTGAACCGCCTGGCGCGTATCACGCCGCACTCGATATCGCCGCCGAAGAAGGCACCCCTGTTTATGCAACGGCCGACGGCGTGGTAGCCTTTTCTGCAGATGTGCGCATTCGTGGAAAACTGGTTATCATAAACCACGGCGCAGGGCTCTACTCAGCGTACTTTCACATGGCCGACCGTCTTGTCGCCGAAGGGCAACAGGTGTCCCAGGGCGAACAGATTGGCACGGTCGGCAATACCGGCCTGAGTACAGGACCACATCTCCATTGGGAATTGCGTATTCTCGATGTGCCTGTGAGCCCATACCAATGGATGCGGCACGCCTGGCTGCCGCCCAATCCCTGAGCCTGATACCATTCCGCATTCCATGCGAAAGCCGAGAGAGAACACCCATGCAGACCAACACAACCACACCATGGCTGACAATCGTTCTGAACACTGCGATCGAACAGACGCCCGAAGGCTGGCGGCACGGCATTCGCCCCGCCGTTGCTGCACGGTTCCGTGCACTGGTGGATGCCCTGCAACTGAATGAAGCCGAAGGCGTTCGCCTCGTCGAAGCCGAGCCATTCGACGAAGCCGCTTTGGGGGCGTTCCACACTCCAGCCTATCTGGACACGATCCAGGCCCTGACCGAAGAAGGCGCAAGCCTGCTGGACGAAACCGCCTACGGGCTGGACGATGCGCAAGTCCCCATTTTCCCAGACATGCACGACTATTTTAGCGCACATGTGGCGACCCTTCTGACAGCCGCGCGCCACATTGCGCAGGGGCACACCCGCCATGCACTCACCGCCGCTGGTGGGGCACATCACCCACGCCCCGCTGAAGCCCGTGGGTTGAGCCTCTACAATGACATTGCCCTGGCGTTGCACGTGCTCGCCGAGTATGGCCAACGTGTACTCTACCTCAATCTGGATGCCCATCATCCCGACGCCGTGCAAGAGACGTTCTGGCACACCGACCGCGTCGTGGTGCTTTCGGTGCACGAAGGAGGTGATTTTCTCTTTCCTGGTACGGGCGAACCCGACGAAATCGGCGCAGGCCCCGGGAAAGGCGCAACCATCAACTTGCCTTTGCCACCTCTCGCTGACGATACGCACTTGGAACGGCTCACCACCGAGGTCATTCTGCCCGTCGTCAAACGATTCGCGCCCGATGTCGTTCTGCTCCAAATCGGCGCCGATATTCACCCCGCCGATGATGTCGCTCACCTGCGCCTGACCACCAATGGGCTGGACACCCTTTTCGAAGCACTGACACCATTTGTGCCGCACTGGCTCGTCGTTGGCGGTGAAGGGACCGACCCCTCTGTGCTGCCCCGTTTTCTGCTGGTCGCAGCCGCACATCTGGCGGAAACCATCACACTGCCCGATGAACTCCCCAATGCCTACGCATCTGTCTGGGAAGGTGGCCCCATACGAGATGAACCTGTCGCAGCCCTGCCTGCGTCGTATGCCACCTATGTGGACGCCTACCTCCAGGCTCGCCTGCAACGCCTGCAAGATGCACTGGGCGACACCATCCCGCTTGCGATTTCCTTCGAGCAACGAACCGAAGCCGCACCGGAAACCTTCTCCCGCTGGCAAGGCCTGACCGAGTACACCACCACCCTGCCCGATGTGCAGGTCCCCCAGTCGGTGGTGGAACGTATCGCTCAAGATGAAGCCGCTGCACAACAGCAACAAAGCGCCCCATCAGAGGCACGGGAAGCCCCCTCTCCCCCCGCCTCTCCCACATCACCCCGCAAAAAGCGGCGACGAGGTGGCAAAAGGCGGCGCAGCCACAAAAAATCTGCCGGGACATCCAAATCTTCCGTGCAGAAGGGACAATCGAGTTCCAAAAAACGTGGCAAACGTGGCAGCAGTCGGCGTAAACGCAAAAAATAACGAGGCACACCTATGGAACACGAAGACAATCGTTTGCCAGGTTGGCTTGTGGATATGGGGCTTGTCGCCCTCATGATTGTCATTTCCATTGCAGTCGAACGCGCTACACAGGGGCGCATCGCCAACACATCCATCGTCGTGTGGGTTGGGCTCGTCTATTTCGTGCTGCTACGCCTGGGGGCCTTCTTTGCTCGCGTTGGGCAAACCGTGGGCTGCCTGAGCGCTCTGCTCATCGCGTGGGGGCTCCCATGCGGTTTCGTCGGCTGGCTGGCACTCTCACCCGACCGCCAGGCCATGGCACGCGATTCGATTTACCTGTTCGCCCTGCAAGGGCTCTTCATCATCATCGTCATGTGGATGACGTTCGAACGCATTCGCCACCACGACCAACACCGCTTCGGACGCAACTCGTAAACACCAGAGGGACAATGGCATGTCTGCACTCGACGTACTGGTGCAAACCATCATGGCCGACCGCAACTACGAAGGGCAAATTGTGCACACGCGCTATCTGCCCGCGCGTGAACCACGCTACCGCACTCTGGCTCGCCCCATCAAGCGCCCACTTGCGCGTGCCCTGCACGCCCTGGGCATTCGACGCCTCTATACGCACCAGGCACGCGCCATCGACATCGCGCGCGACGGCAAGCATGTCGTTGTCGCGACGGGGACAGCCAGTGGGAAAACGCTGTGCTACAACATCCCCGTGCTCGACACCTGGCTGCGCGACCAGAAGAGCCGTGCGCTCTACCTCTTCCCCACCAAAGCCCTTGCACAAGACCAGATACGCTCGCTAGAAGCACTGTGCGCCACCCCCGGGCTGGAAAGTGTGCGCTTTGCCACCTACGATGGCGATACGCCCAAAGCCGACCGTGGGCGCATTCGGCGGCGGAGCCACATTGTCTTCACCAATCCCGACATGTTGCACATCGGCATCTTGCCGAATCATGCGGCGTGGGCACACTTTCTGGCCAACGTACGCTATGTTGTCATCGATGAAGCGCACTACTACCGCGGCGTGTTGGGGAGTCATGTGGCGAACATTTTGCGGCGGCTCTGGCGCTTGTGCGACTTCTACGGGAGCCAACCGACGGTCATCGCGGCATCGGCGACCATCGCCAACCCTGGCGAACACCTTGAACGTCTGATTGGCATGCCCGTTCAGGTGGTCAACGAAGATGGCGGCCCGCGTGGACAACGCATTTTCTTGCTCTGGAACCCGCCCTGTGTCGATCGCGCCTGCCTGGCGCGGCGAAGCGCCAACACCGAAGCCGCCAACCTGCTCACCATGCTCATGCAAAACGACCTGCGCACCATTGTCTTCACACGTTCGCGCCGCGCCGCCGAACTCATCCTGCGATATGCCCGCTTCCGCCTGGCGCACCATGCCCCCGAATTGAGCGACCGTGTTGCTGCCTATCGCGCCGGGTATCTTGCCGAGCAGCGCCGCCAGATCGAAAAAGCCCTCTTCGACGAAGAACTGCTTGGTGTTACCGCCACCAATGCGCTGGAACTGGGGATTGACATCGGTGGGTTGGATGCCGTCGTGACGGTCGGGTTTCCAGGTACCATCGCTAGTCTCTGGCAACAGGTAGGGCGCGCCGGGCGCGGCGCCAAAGAATCGCTTGCCGTGCTCATTGCGCAAGAAAACCCGCTCGACCAGTACTTGATGAACCATCCCGAAGCCATCTTCGACCGCCCCGTTGAGCAGGCGCTCATCGATCCCGAAAACGAATACATCCTGCGCGACCACCTGCTCTGTGCCGCTTACGAACGCCCACTCGATGAAAGTGACCGCGACCGTTTTGGCGAAGCGTTCGACCAGATGGTCACCATCCTGGAAGGCCTTGGGCATTTGCAGGAACGCCACGGACGGCTTTTTTACGCAGGACACGACGACTACCCTGCACAGCATGTCAACATTCGCAGTCTTGGGGGTGACCCGTACCTGCTGCTCCTGCGCACCCATGGGGGCGACACCATCACCCTCGAAACCCTTGAACCCGCGCTGGTGTTCGAGCGTGCCCACCCGGGCGCCGTCTATCTCCACCAGGGCGAATCCTATCTGGTCGAAGAAATCGACATGGAACATCGACGCATCTGGCTGACCGATGACGATGGAGACTACTACACACGCCCCCGGCTGGAAACCGATTTTCGATTGGAACGTGTGTGGGAACAAAAACAGTTAGGCCCTGCAACGGTTTTTCTGGGCGAACTGACCGTCGTTCAGCAGGTGGTCGGGTATCGGCGGCACAAACTCTTCACCGATGAGGTCCTGAGCGACCACGATTTGAGGCTCCCCCCCACTGAGTTTCGCACTGTGGGCGTTTGGTGGACGATACCACGCACATGGGCACCTGAAATGGCACGCCTGGGCCTTGATTTTGCAGGCGGATTGCACGCCACCGAACATACCGCCATTGGGCTTCTGCCGCTCTTTGCCATGTGCGACCGCTGGGACATTGGCGGCGTTTCCACCCCTATGCATCCCGACACCGGCACGCCACTGATTTGCATATACGATGGGCATCCGGGGGGTGTCGGCATCGCCGAACGGGGATACGACCAGATTGAAACCCTCTGGCACGCCACGCTTGACCATCTGCGCCGTTGCCCATGCGAAGAGGGCTGCCCTGCTTGTATCCAAAGCCCAAAATGTGGTAATAATAATCTGACGCTCGACAAGCATGCCGCCCGCTGGCTTCTTCGACGCCTGCTCGCATCCGTATCACATTGATTTCCCCTTCATGACAAATCCAAGAGAAAAGAGGAGGATACATGAAGCAAAACATAGCCGTCATTGCTGCCATGACCACCTACTACATTTTCCGGGGCCGTATCGTTACCGGGAACAAACGGCTCTCGGATGTGCTCAACGACCGTCTGACGGATTACGTGGACATCGAGGACGTACGCATCTACAATTTGAAAAATCCCCAGAAACCGCTCGATACACCCAAAACACTCTATCTGCGCAAACGTGAAATCGAAGTCATTGCCATTTTGGAAGAGCACATTGCCGACCCCAGCGGACGGCTCTACTCGTATGTCGAGCGTGTGAAGAAACCCGCCATCATGTACATTCATACCTATCGCGTCCATGGCATGATGTCCCTGCGTTCCAAACGTGAATCCAAAGGCCCCCTCATTCGCGAAGGAGATATCTTCATCCCCATGATTCAAGCTGAAATCATGTCGGCAACGAACCCGCACATTCGCATCAAAACGCCTGTCGCCCTGGTCAACGTCAACACATTCGAGGCCTTTTCGTTCTTGGAGGAACAGGCATGAACCCGAAAACTGGCCTCGCGACACTGCTCGTTCCCCCTGGTATGGATTGGTGGCTCATGCGAAAATTGCTGGCGCGTCGCCCCCCTGACCCGGCACGCAATCCGGCTCTGTTTGGGCTAGAATACGAGGTCGTGACGTTTCCCGCCCGCGATGGAACACGCCTTATGGGCTGGTGGATCCCTGCGCCAGAACCTGCCCGTGGCACCATCATCATCTTGCATGGGCAAGCAGGAAGCATGGATGGCGATTTGCACTATGCCCCCCATCTCGTGCAACGCGGCTTCAACGTGCTCATGTTCGATTTTCGCGCTCATGGGCGCTCTGATGGTGATCTGGTGACGTTTGGCTACTGGGAAGTGTGCGATGTACGCGGGGCGCTGGATTGGCTTGCCACGCGCGGCATCGCACGTGTAGGCGTGTGGGGATGTTCCATGGGTGGGGGGATTGCGCTGACCACAGCAGCCCACGATGTTCGTATCGCAGCGCTTGTCCTCGATTGTCCCTTTGCCCAGCTGCCCCACATCATTGCCGGCGCCCTACGCGAGCGGCATCTGCCTGCTGTGCTGGCGGACGCCTGGGCACGTCGCGCATTGTGGCTGGCCGACCGCCGCCTGCACGTTGCCTTGCGTGTGGCCGAACCACTGCGCTGGGCACCACGTGTGCGCGTGCCTACGTTCGTTTTGCATGCCGGGCGCGACCGTTTCATCCCCCCGGAAGACCAGAAAGCACTTTTCGATGCGCTGGACACATCGCTCAAAGAGCATTGGGTCGTTCCCCAAGCCGATCATCGCGAAATCGAGCATGTCGAGCCCGAAGCATACTTCTCACGTATTCCCGCCTGGTTCGAGACGCATTTGGCGAGCGCCTAGCAGATACAGCCAAGGTTCATGTCGCAAAAAGGGTGCTTCTTGCAGAAGCACCCCTGCAGTTTGGCTTTTTTTGAGAGCACCTCGCTGGTGTTGGCCGCTTATCGCGCGTGAGGGCTCACGAGGGGGGCCTCGGCCGCCGACACGCTGGTGGCAGGGTGGGGGCCGCTGCTCCTAAGGTGCGACGCATCTGGCAGATACGTCGCACCTTGAAAAAAACCTCCCCAACGTCGGAGGAGCTCCTAGGCGAACGCACATTGCTGGAAGCGGGCCACGCGCTGAGTGCGGGCGCCACACCGTCATGCCGTTGCTGATGACCTTGCGGTGGGGAGAACGGGATTGGTGGGCCTATGCCTGCCGTGCTGGTGTTGGCCGCTTATCGCGCGTGAGGGCTCACGAGGGGGCCTTCGGCTGCCGACACGCTGGGGGCGGGGGGCGCTGGTCCTTGGAACGCGTGCGCACCGCTGGAGATCAGATCAGAAGGTGCGACGCGCCTCTGGCAGGTGCGTCGCACCTTAAGTAACGTCAGGCGTGCGTGCCTCTCGAGGTTAGGCGGGGTGCTT